>NZ_DASYHS010000166.1:0-24713 GCF_035998295.1 Arenibaculum sp.
TCCGGAAGATCTGCCAGCGCGTCGCCTTGAAGGTGCGCGCGAGGTTGATGAGGTCCGGGTCGACCGTGCGGATCGCGCCGAGCACGTTGACCATGACCGGGAAGAACACGATCAGGATCGCGACCAGCACCTTCGGGTAGACGGTGTAGCCGAACCACACCACGAACAGCGGCGCGAACGCGACCTTGGGCGCGATCTGGAGCGCCAGGATATAGGGCGACAGCAGGAATTCCGCGCGCGGCGACATGCCCAGCAGATAGCCGACCGCCATCCCGAGCAGCGAGCCGATCACGAAGCCGGCGGCCGTCTCGGCCGCGGTCACGGCGGTATGGAAGATCAGCCTTTCGCTGAAGTACATGCGCACGCCTTCGGCCAGCACGTCCGACAGCGGCGGCATCAGGAACGCGGGCAGGCCGAGCAGCCCGGGGCCCCATTCCCACGCCGCCAGGAACGCGGCGAACAGCAGGAGCGAGGCCACGCCGGCATTGCCGGACAGCCGGGCGAGCAGGCCGGCGCCCGACACCCGGCCGAGCGGGGCCGCGGCCGGGGCGGGGCCGGGGGTGTGGCCGGGACCGGACGCCGTGGAGGAGAGCGGCTGCGTCTTCATCTGCATCTGCGCCTCATGCCGTCTCGAGGGTCTCGAGGGTCTCGCCGATGCGCAGCAGCTCCATCAGCCGCTCCACATAGACGGCTACGCCCGGTTTCCGCCGCCGTACCATCGGGTTCTCACGGTCCGGGAGATCGATGGGGATCTCCTCGATGATGCGGCCCGGGCGCGGGCTCATCACCAGGACCCGGTCGGAAAGTATGATCGATTCCGCGAGGTCGTGGGTGATCAGCAGCGCGGTCCGGCCCTCGCGCGCCAGCATCGTCGCGAGGTCCTGCTGCAGCACCATCTTGGTCTGCGCGTCCAGCGCCGAGAACGGCTCGTCCATCAGCAGCACCGACGGGTCGACCGCCAGCGTGCGCGCCATCGCCGCGCGCTGGCGCATGCCGCCCGAGAGCTGGCGCGGATAGTGGTTCTCGAAGCCGCCGAGATGGAACCGGCCGAGCAGGTCGAGCGCCAGCGGCCGCCGCTCGGCCGCGGCCATGCCCTTGATCTCCAGCCCGTACTCGACGTTCTCGCGGATCGTCCGCCACGGCAGCAGCAGGTCCTTCTGGAGCATGAAAGCGACGTGGTCGTTGGGGCCGTCGACCCGCTCGCCGTCGACCAGCACCTCGCCCTGCGTCGGCAGGTACAGCCCCGACCCCATGCCGAGCAGCGTGCTCTTGCCGCAGCCGGACGGCCCGATCAGCGACACGACCTCGCCGTCGCGGATCGACAGGGTCACGCCCTCGACCGCCGTGACGGTCGGGCCGCCGGCGGAGCCGAAGCGCTTGGTGACGGAGCGGTACTCGATCCGCGGTGCGGCCCCCGGTGCAGCCTGTGGCGCGGCGTTCGTCCCCATCGGCTCCCTCGTCGTCGGTTTGTCTTATATGTAAAACGCCATTTTATATCTGGATTATGCGGAGTGGCTTTGGTAGTGTCAAGGGAATGCGAGCGTACACCCGGGGAACGGGCCCGGGACCGCATATTCCGGTGTTCAGGGGAAGGGATGGTCGACAGGACAGGCTCGCGCGACGTGGGGACGATGACGCTCCGGGTGCACCGCGTGACGTGGGAAGCGCCGGGGGTCGTCTCGGTCGACCTGCGCGATCCCGACGGCGGCGTCCTGCCGCGCGCCGAGCCGGGGGCCCATCTCGACCTGCAGCTTCCCGGCGGCCTGGTCCGGCAGTATTCCCTGTGCGGCGACCCCGCCGACGACCGCGTCTACCGGATCGGCGTGCTGGAGGTCGCGGGCGGGCGCGGCTCGGGCTTCGTCCACGGCGCCCTGCGCCCGGGCCAGCTCGTCACCGTCGGCGGGCCGCGCAACAATTTCAGCTTCGATCCCGCCGACAGCTACGTCTTCGTCGCCGGCGGCATCGGCGTCACGCCGCTCCTGCCCATGGTCCGGGAGGCCGCGCGCGCCGGCCGGCCGTGGACGCTCCATTACTGCGTCCGCTCCGCGGCCCGCGCCCCCTTCCTGGAGGAGCTGTCGGCCCTGCCGGGCGGCGAGGTGGTGCTGCACGCGAGCGCCGAGGGCACGCGCCTGTCGGTGGAGCGGCTGCTGGCCGAGCCCCGGGACGGCGTCCTTGTCTATTGCTGCGGCCCGGAGCGGCTGATGACCGCCGTCGAGGTGGCCGCCGCCCACTGGCCCGCGGGCAGCGCCCGCTTCGAATGGTTCGTTCCGCGCTCCGACGCCCGCGCGGCCGCGGGGGAGGACGGCGACGCGCCGGTCGAGGTGGTGTGCGCGCGCGCGGGCATCACGGTCCCGGTGCCGCCGGACGTCTCGATCCTCGACGCGCTCGCGGGGCAGGGGGTGGACGTGCCCTGCTCGTGCCAGCAGGGCATCTGCGGCACTTGCGAGACGCGGGTGATCGAGGGCGAGCCCGACCACCGCGACAGCATCCTCACCGAGGCGGAGCGGGCGGCGGGCAAGACGATGATGGTCTGCGTCTCGCGGGCCAGGTCGCCGCGGCTGGTACTGGACCTCTAGAGGGAGGCGGCGGTGGCGGAGGAAGAGACGATCCTGCTCACGGTGTTCCTGAAGCACGACCAGAGCAAGAACCTGGAACAGATCCAGGCCCATCTCGCCGGGACCGGGTGGTGGGAGCGCTTCCCGCCCGAGGGGACGGAGATCGTGAGCTGGAACGTCGTGATGGGGATCGGCCAGGTCGTGACCTTGCGGCTGCCGCCGCGCCTGCTCAACGTCGTCAACGTCGAGATCGAGCGCTGCGCCTGGGGCGTCTTCTCGACGGAGTTCTTCCCGACCTACGATTTCGTGCCGGTGCGCGAGCGCCTGAAGCGGCAATGGCGGGAGAAGGAGGGGAAATGACCACGGACCGGCTTCGCCTCGAGCCGCGGCAGGCGGCGACGCGCCTTCCGAGCGACTGGGAGAACGACCTCGCCGACGTCGTCGAGGCGGCCTTCGCCGCCGGCGCCTGGGAACTCGACGCGCTGGTGGAACGGCTGAACGCCTCCAGGGTCCGTCCTCCCGGATCGCCCGCCTGGACGCCGGCGATCTTCACCGCGGTGATGAAGGACCTGGGGGCCTAGATGGCGACCGACGCGGACGTCGAAGACTACCTGACGCTCGGCCTGCGGAACCGCTGGCACCCCATCCTCCCGTCCGAACTGGTGAAGGACCGGCCGCTCGGCCTGCGCCGGCTGGGAGAGCCGCTGGTGGTCTGGCGCGACTTCGCCGGCCGGGTCCACGTCCAGGCCGACCGGTGCCCGCACCGCGGCGTGCCGCTGTCGCGCGGCGTCAACTGCGGCGACCGGCTGCGCTGCAGCTACCACGGCGTCGAGGTCGGGCCCGACGGCACCGTGCTGAAGGTGCCCGGCCAGCCGGGATGCCGGCTGGAGGGGACGCGGGCCGTCAGGACCTACCCGTCGTTCGAGCTGAAGGGGGCCGTGTTCGCCTGGTTCGGCGACGCGCTGAACGCGGAACCGGCGGAGTTCGTGGTCCCGGCGGAGCTGCGCGACGACACCGGCTACGACAGCTTCCTGTGCTACGCCGAGTGGGAGACCTTCTGGCGGTATCTCTATGACAACAACATGGACCCGATGCACGGGACCTTCCTGCACGCCAAGTCCCATTCGATGTACCAGGGCGACACGGAGGCGAGTTTCCGCGTCCGCGACACCGCGACCGGCTTCGTCTTCGAGAAGGCCGGGCAGCGGGACGTCAATTTCGACTGGAGCGAACTGGTCGACGCCGGGTCGCTCTACGTCCGGCTCGAGATCCCCTATCCGCCGTCGGGCGGGCCGGGCGGGAATTTCGGCATCGTCTCCTACGGCACGCCGATCGACGGGACCACCACCGCCTGCTTCTTCTGGCGCTGCCGCAGGGCCGGGGGCTGGCAGCGCGACGTCTGGCGCTTCTTGTACCGGAACCGGCTGGAAGCGCGCCACTGGGCGGTGCTGGAGCAGGACCGGGGCATCCTCCAGGGCTGCGGCCCCGGCCTCGAGAAGCACGAGAACCTCTATCAGCACGACCTCGGCCTCGTGCGCCTGCGACGGCTCCTCGCCCAGCAGGCCCGCACGCAGCTCGAAGCTCTTGAAGGCGCCGGCCGCCGCTGACGGCCCGGCATGAACGTCAACGACAACGAACGGGGATGGCGGACATGAACACCAGGACCAGCTTGAAGACGCTCGCGGCCGCGGCCGCCGTCGCACTCGGCGTCGGGACGGCGCCTTCCGCGGCGATATCGGCCGAGAAGATCACCTATCTGCTGCCGGCGCCGCTGTCGCTGCCGGCCTTCGGGCCGTGGGTGCTGGCGCAGCATCTCGGCTACTACCGCGACGCCGGCTACGAGGTCGAGTTCCAGGTCGCGCGCGGCGGCGTCGACGTCGCCAAGCAGATCGGCGCCGGCAACGCGCCGATCGGCGGCGCGATCGGCGACACCCCGATCATCGTGCGCGCCAACGGCGTCCCGGTGAAGGCGGTGGGCGTGCTCGGCGGCGGCTCGATGACCGTGATCGTCGCGCGCAAGGACAGCGGGATCGAGGAGCTAGCCGACCTGAAGGGCAAGACCATCACCGCGCTTTCCTACCAGGACACGACCTACTACGCGCTGCTCGGCAGCCTCGCCTCGGCCGGCCTGTCCAAGAACGACGTCAACGCCCAGGCCGTCGGCCCGGCCGGCGTCCCCCAGCTCGTGATGTCGGGGGAGGCCGACGCCTGCGCCTGCACCCCAGACTGGGAGATCACGGTCCAGGACGGGATCGAGGGCACGGGCACGGTCTCGATGCCGACCATGGACTACTTCCCCTCGATGGCGCAGGCCATCCTCGCCTCCGACGAGGCGATCGAGCAGCGGCCCGAGATGGTGAAGGCGATCGTCCAGGCGACGCTGAAGGGCATGCAGTACATCATGGACGACCCGGTGAAGGCCGCGAAGGCCTATGCCGAGGCGCAGCCCTCCTTCGCCGGCCAGGAGGAGAAGCTCGCCCGCATCCTCGCTAACTACGCCGAGCGCACCTACAAGGGCCAGTCCGTCGTCGGCGAGATGGATGCCGAGCGCCTGGAGAACCTCCAGAACTTCTACCTGGAGCAGGGCTTCATCCAGCAGGCCACGCCGGTCGAGGAGCTGTACACCAACGCCTTCGTCGAGTGACGCCATGATCCGGAGGGTCCTGTCGCCCGAGGTGCCGGAGCCGCCGCCGGGCCTCTTCTCCAACTGCCTGGTCGTCGGGGACACGGTCTACCTGTCCGGCCTGCATGCCGGCGTGCCCGGCGACGACGGGATGGAGGAGCAGACCCGCCGGACCCTGCGCAAGGTCCGCGCCCTCGTGGAGGCGGCCGGGGCGGCGATGGCCGACGTCGTCAAGCTGACGATCTACGTGACCGACATCTCCCGCCGTGCCGAGGTCTCCGCGGCCCGGCGGGAGTTCTTCGGCGGCGACCTGCCGTGCTCGACGCTGGTGGAGGTCCGGGCGCTGGTCGACCCGGGCCTCCTGGTCGAGATCGATGCCGTCGCCGTGATCGGCGCGTCGCGAAAGGAGGATCGAGAATGGACTACAACCCGCACCTGAAGCCCTGGCGCAGGCCCCAACCCAACAATGCCGCCGGCAAGGGCGTGATCGAGCGGCCGGGCCAGGCGGAGAACATCGTCTGGCAGACCCGGCCGTCGCCGCCGACCGACTACGAGCAGGCACTCGCCGACGCCCTGGTCGCCTCCTTCGAGGAAGGGGTCGAGGAGCTGGCGCCGCTGGTCGACCGCCTGAACGCCCGCGGCGTCCGCGCGCCGGACGGACGGCCCTGGACCGTCGAGAGCTTCGAACGCGAGATCGAGCGTCTCGCGCTGTGAACCCGCCCGCGACCGAGAGGACACCCCCATGGCTCCCGCATCCGTGAAATCCGCGGTCGAGCAGCGTCTCGACACCGGCATCCTCAACTGCTGGCACCCCGTCCTGCCGAGCTGGGCGGTCCAGGACACGCCGGTGGGCATCACCCGCCTGTCGCGCAACATCGCGCTCTGGCGCGACACCGAAGGCAGACTCCACGCGCTGGAGGACCGTTGCCCCCACCGCGGCGCGCGCCTGTCCATGGGCTGGAACCTCGGCGACCGCGTCGCCTGCTGGTACCACGGGGTCGAGGTGCGCGGCGACGGCAGCGTCGCGGAAGTGCCGGCCTCGCCGAACTGCCCGATGAAGTCCAGGGCGCGCGTGCTGTCGTACCCTGTGCGCGAGGTCGCGGGGGCGATCTTCCTCTACTTCTCCGACGGCCGGTCCGACGACGTCCCCGAGCTGGTGGTGCCGGAGGAGCTGACCGACGACGAGGCCTATGACCGCTTCCTGTGCTTCGCGCACTGGAAATCCAGCTACCGCTACGCGATCGACAACGTGATGGACCCCATGCACGGCTCCTACCTGCATGCGGTCTCGCACTCGATGGCTTATGGCGAGAAATCGGCGGAGATGGCCGTCCGGCCGACCCCGACCGGCTTCATCTTCGAGAAGACCAACCAGATGGGCGTCAACTTCGACTGGGTCGAGTTCGGCGACACCGGCAGCCTGTGGATGCGCCTGACCATCCCCTACGCCAAGCGGTTCGGTCCCGGCGGCCCGTTCGGCATCATCGGCTTCGCGACGCCGGTCGACGAGAAGAACTGCGTCGTCTTCTTCTGGCGCACGCGCAAGGTCGCGGGCTGGAAGCGCAACGTCTGGAAGTTCCTGTACCGCACGCGGCTGGAGGAGCTGCACTGGAACGTGCTGGAGCAGGACCGCATGGTGCTGGAGGACATGGCGCCGGAACCGCGCGAGCACGAGTTCCTCTACCAGCACGACGTCGGCCTCGTGCGCGTGCGGCGCCTGCTGGAGGCGAAGGCGCGCGAGCAGGTGGAGGCGGAAGCGGCGGCCGAATAGGCCGCGTCCGCCTCCGGCCGTCCGGCGCAGAAGGTCCGGTGGGGCCTTCCGTGCCTTCCACGCCCTGCGCTAGCATGCGGGGCTGGAGCCGGGCGCTGCGAGGTGGAAGCGATGACGCGGGAGAGGCAGGAGTTGCGCCGGGCGACGGCTGCCGACGCGCCCGCCGTCCGGCACCTGACGCGGCTGGCCTATGCCAGATGGGTGCCGGTGATCGGCCGCGAACCGAAGCCGATGACGGCGGACTATGCCGACGCCGTGCGCCGCCACCGCATCGACCTGCTGTACCTCGACGGCGGGCTGGCCGGCGTCGTCGAGACCGCCGCGCGGCCGGACTACCTGCTGATCGAGAACGTCGCCGTTTCGCCGTCCTTCCAGGGGCGCGGCCTCGGCCGCAGGCTGATCGCGCATGCCGAGCACCTGGCGGCCGAACTCGGGTACGGCGAGATCCGCCTCTACACCAACAAGCTCTTCGCCGAGAACCTGCGGCTCTACGACAGGCTCGGCTACCGGGTCGACCGGGAGGAAGCCTTCGGCGGCGGCCACCTCGTCCATATGAGCAAGCCGATTCCCGCCCACGCCCGGCGCGCCGGCTCCGATGCAAGATGACGGGACGGATGCCGGCCCGCCGGCCGGCATCGACCGGCAGGAACACGCCGGTGATCGCCGCCGCCCGGTCCGAGACGTTGCCGGAAAGGCAACGCCGGGCCGTTCTCGGGGCGGCCCTCAGACCAGTCCGCTGTGCGCGCCGCCGTCCAGCACGATGTTCTGGCCGTTGACGTAGCCGGCCTGGGGGCTGCACAGGAACGCGCACATCGCCCCCAGCTCCGCCGGCCGGCCGAAGCGGCGGGCAGGGCTCTTGCTCAGCGCCTCTTCGCGCACCTGGCCGGGCGACTTGCCCTCGCGCTCCGCCCGGGCCTCGAAGTTCGACGCCAGGCGGTCGGTCTCGAACGGCCCCGGCAGCAGGTTGTTGATCGTTACCCCGTGCGGCGCGACCTCGCGCGCCAGCCCGGCCACGAAGCCGGTCAGCCCGGCGCGCGCACCGTTCGACAGGCCCAGGATCGGCAGCGGCGAGCGCACGGCCGAGGAGGTGATGTTGACGACCCGCCCGAAGCCGCGCGCGATCATCCCGTCCACCGTCGCGCGCATCAGCAGGATCGCCGACAGCATGTTGGCGTCGAGCGCGCGGTACCACGTCTCGCGGTCCCAGTGGCGGAAGTCGCCGGGCGGCGGGCCGCCGGCATTGTTGACGAGGATGTCGGGCTCGGGACAGGCCCGGAGGACCGCCTCGATCCCGGCGTCGGTCGAGACGTCCGCCACCGCCCAGCGCACGGTCGCGCCGGTCGCCGCGCCGATCTCCCCGGCGGCGCGCTCCAGCGGGCCGGCGGTGCGGGCGACGAGCACGACTTCGGCGCCTTCCGCCGCAAGCTGTTCGGCACACGCGCGTCCCAGGCCGCGGCTGGCAGCGCAGACGACGGCCTTGCGCCCGGACAGACCGAGATCCATGGCGGAGTCCTCTCTTCATTGTCGGGTGCAACACTATTGACCACGCGGCCCAAGTTTTCTACCATGTTTTACATGCGAACGATCGTCTCATATGTAAAACATGTCGGATGGTCCAGGCCAGAGGAGGACCCGCGATGAGCGCCGCCGATACCGTTCCCGAGGTGCCGATCCCGTCCCAGGACGACCCTCCCTTCGCGACCTGGAAGAAGCCCGCCGGCAAGACCCTGGGGGAATGGCTGCAGACCCGGGTCGCGCGGCACGACACGCGGAGCTACGACTGGAACGCGCTCGGCTGGCAGGCCGAGGTGGACCCGAAATACCGCCGCGCCCAGACCCGCTACATCGGCACCGGCGCCGCCGGCGTGCGCGAGGACGCGAACTCGATCCCGGCCGAGCATTTCACCTTCTCGACCATGATCCTGCCCGCGGGCTGCGAGGGGCCGCTCCACGTCCACCACGACGTGGAGGAGGCGTTCTTCATCCTGCGCGGCAAGCGGATCACCCTGTTCTTCGAGTACGAGGGCGAGACGTGGGAGACGGTGGTGAGCGAGCGCGACGTCGTCTCGGTCCCGCCGGGGATCTATCGCGGCCTGCGCAACGACACCCAGGAGGAGGCGCTGATGTGCGTGATGCTCGGCAACAACAAGCCCGACCTCCCCGACTACCCGGCCGACCATCCGATCGCGATCGCCAAGGCGGAGCGGCTGAGGAAGAAAGCGGCGCAGTCGGCCTGACCCCCTTCTGCATTCGGAGCCTAGGATGTCTCAGCTCACGGGCAAGACCATCGTCGTGACCGGCGCCGGGCGCGGCCTCGGCCGCGCCTTCGCGCAGGCGTGCTGCGAGGCCGGCGCCCGCGTCGTCATCGGCGAACTGCGCATGGACCTCGCCGGGCAGGCGGCGGCCGAGCTGGCGGAGCAGGGCTTCCAGGCCGAGGCTCTCCCCCTCGACGTCGGCGACACCGACAGCGTCGACGCCTTCGCCGCCGCGGTGCGCGACCGCTTCGGCCGCGTCGACGGGCTGGTCAACAACGCCGCCATCGCGACCGGCATCGGCGGCAAGGGCTACGACGAGATCGACGTCGAGACCTTCGACCGCGTGATGCGGGTCAACGTCCGCGGCCTGTGGCTGGTGGTCAAGGCGATGGTCCCGCTGATGGAGCGGGGCGGCATCGTCAACCTGGCGTCCGACACCGCGCTTTGGGGGGCGCCGCGCCTGCTCCACTACGTCGCCAGCAAGGGGGCGGTGATCTCGATGACCCGGTCGCTGTCGCGCGAGCTCGGGCCGAAGGGGATCTGGGTCAACGCGCTGGCCGTCGGCCTGACCCGGGTCGAGGCGACGGAGTACGTCCCGGCCGAGCGCCACGCGCTCTACGAGAACGGCCGCTCCATCAACCGGCCGCAGTATCCCGAGGACGTCGTCGGCTCGGCGGTCTTCCTGCTGTCCGACGCCGCGTCCTTCGTCACCGGCCAGGTGCTGCCGGTCAATGGCGGCTTCGTGTTCAATTGATGACCGCTCCTTCCCGCAGCGGCACCGTCGCGCGCCAGGGCAATGCCCGCCTTGGCGGGCGGGTCCTGTCCTGGGTGGAGGCCGGGCAGGGGCAGCCGCTGGTCCTGCTGCACGGGATCGGCTCCAACGCCCGGTCGTGGCTGCCGGTGATGCCGGATCTCGGCGCCGGGCGGCGCGTGATCGCCTGGGACGCGCCGGGCTATGGCGCGTCGGACGCCCTGGGCGAGGGCCGTCCCGACGCCGTCCCCTATGCCGACGCGCTGGCGGCGCTGCTGCGCTCGCTGGGCATCTCGCGCGCGGTCGTGGTCGGCCACTCGCTGGGCGCGCTGATGGGGGCGGCCCTGGCCGGGCGACACCCGGACCTGGTCGCCGGCCTCGTGCTGGCCGATCCGGCGTCGGGCAGCGGGTGCCCGCCGGACGGGCCGTGGCCGGACGCGATCGCCGCCCGCCTGCGCGAGCTGGTCGAGCTTGGGCCCGAGCGCTTCGCCGAGGCGCGTGCGCCGCGCCTGTGCGCGCCGGGCGCCCCGCCGGACGCGGTCGCGGCCGTGCGCGGGGCGATGGCGGAGATCCGCATCTCCGGCTACGCGCAGGCCTGCTCGCTGCTCGCCCGGGGCGACCTCGCCGCGGCGGTGGCTGGGCTGCGCGTCCCGGGACTGGTGACCTGCGGCGCGCTCGACGCGGTCGTCCCGCCGGACAAGGCGCGCCGCATCGCCGACGCCTGGCCCGGCGCCCGCTACGTGGAGATCCCCGGCGTCGGGCACGCCGGCTACGTCGAGAACCCTGCGGCCTACGCCGCGCCCATCCTCCGCTTCCTCGAGGCCATGCCATGACCGCACTCCCGCCATCGCTCGCCCAGGGTCATCCGTCGCCCGAGGACCGGTCCGCAGGCGCCGAGGCGGCCGTCGGCGACCAGATCGTCGCCTTGCTGGAGGCCGCGGGCGTCGAGACCGCCTTCGGGGTGATCAGCATCCACAACATGCCGATCCTGGACGCGATCGGGCGCCGCGGGCGCATCCGCTTCGTCACCGCGCGCGGCGAGGCGGGGGCGGTCAACATGGCCGACGCGGCGGCGCGGGTCTCCGGCCGGCTCTCGGTCGCGGTGACCAGCACCGGGACCGGGGCCGGGAACGGCTGCGGCGCGCTGATCGAGGCGCTGACCGCGGGCACGCCGATGATCCACCTGACCGGCCAGATCGACAGCGCCTATCTCGACCGCGGCTGGGGATTCATCCACGAGGCGGCCGACCAGCCCGCCACGCTGGCCTCGGTGTCGAAGGCCTTCTTCCGCATCGCGCGGCCGGAGGACGCGGCCGCGGTGATGCGCGACGCGATCCGGACCGCGCTCGCGGCGCCCGCCGGGCCGGTCAGCGTCGAGATCCCGATCGACGTGCAGAAGGCCCGGGTCCGCGCGGCGGTGCAGGCCCCCGTGCAGGTCCCGGCGCCCCCGGTCCCCGATGCGGACGCGGTCGGGCGGCTGGCCGCGCGCCTGCGCGGCTCCCGGCGGCCGCTGCTGTGGGTCGGCGGCGGTGCGCGCATGGCGGGGACCGCCGTGCGGCGGCTGGCCGATCTCGGGATCGGCGTCGTCTCCAGCGTGCTCGGCCGCGGCGTCCTGCCCGAGGACCATCCCCTGAGCCTGGCCGCCTTCACGGTCGCGCCGCCGGTGCTGGACCTGTACGGCCGCGCCGACCTGATGGTCGTCGTCGGCTCGCATCTGCGCAGCAACGAGACCCGGACCTACGGCATCCGCCTGCCGTCCCCGCTGGTCCGGGTCGACGTCGACCCGCGGGCCGACGGCCGGGGCTTCGCCGGCGACGACTTCCTTCTCGGCGATGCGGGCCTGGTGCTGGACGCGCTGGCGGACGCCGTGGCGACGGACTACCGGCCCGACCCGGCGTGGCGCGACGCCGTCGTCGCCGCGCGGGCGGCGGCGGAAGCCGACCTCGTGCGCCAGATGGGCCCCTATGCCGGCCTGCGCGACGCGATCGCGCGCGCGATGCCGGCCGACGCCCGCTGGGTGCGCGACATCACGCTCTCGAACAGCATCTGGGGCAACCGCTCGCCGGCGATGCGCTCGCCGCGCCAGGCGGTTCATGCGGCCGGCGGCGGCATCGGCCAGGGGCTGCCGCACGCGATCGGCGCCGCCATCGGCTCCGGGTGCAAGACCGTCGCGATCGTCGGCGACGGCGCACTGTCGCTGTGCCTGGGCGAGCTCGGCACCCTTGCGGAGGAGGAGGCGGACGTCGCCCTGTTCGTGATGAACGACGGCGGCTACGGCGTGATCCGAAACATCCAGGACGCCGCCTACGGCGCCCGGCGCATGTACACCGACCTGCGCAACCCGTCCTTCGGGACGATCGCCGCCGCCTACGGCCTGCCTTACCTGAAGGTCTCCTCGCCGGCGGCGTTCGACGAGGTCGCCGGTGAGGCGATCGGCCGCCGCGGCCCGGTGATGGTCGAGGTGGACATGGCCGCGATCGGCGGTTTCGGCATCAAGTTCGCCGGGCCGCCGGTCGAGAAGCTGCCCGCCGGCAAGTCGAAGGGGTGAGCCGATGAGGTCCGTCGGGCTGATCGGCTACGGCAGTATCGGGCAGTCGGTCGTGAAGGCGCTGCGCGCCGCCGGGCATGGCGACGCCGTGGCCGGGGTCCTGGTCTCGCCGGGGCGCGCGCAGCCCCTGATCGCGCAGGGCATCCCGGCGGTCGAGAGCCTGGACGCGCTGCTGGCGCTCGGGCCCGAGGTCGTCGCCGAGGCGGCGGGGCAGGGGGCGGTGGCCCAGTACGGCCCGGCCGTCCTCGATGCGGGCCGCGACCTGCTGGTGATCTCCATCGGCGCGCTCGGCGATGCGGCCCTGCACGAGCGGCTGCGCGCCGCGGCGCAGGCCGCGGGCCGGCGCGTGCTGCTCTCGCCCGGCGCGGTCGGCGGGATCGACGCGATCTCGGCGATGCGCGTCGACGGCCTGGAGCGCGTCACCTACCGCTCGCGCAAGCCGCCCTCCGCCTGGAAGGGCACGCCGGCCGAGCGGGTGGCGGACCTGGACCGCCTGGACGCCCCCCTGGTCTTCTATCGCGGCAGCGCGCGCGAGGCGGCGCTCGGCTACCCGAAGAACGCCAATGTCGCGGCGACCGTGGCGCTGGCCGGCCTCGGCTTCGAGCGCACCGGCGTCGAGCTGGTCGCCGATCCCGGCGCGCCCGGCAACGTCCACGAGATCGAGGCGGAGGGCAGCAGCGGGCGGATCGCGATCCGCCTGGAAGGCCGGCCCTCGCCCGACAACCCCAAGACGTCGATGCTGACCGCGCTCAGCGTTGTGCGGACGCTGGCCAACCTGGACGCGCCCATCACGATCTGAGACGCGGTCCGAAGCTGGAGGAAGGAATGCCGAAGCCGATCTTCGTCGCCGGACGGTGGCGCGAGGGGCGTGGCGAGACGATCGCGTCCCATTTCCCCGCCGACGGCAGCCTGAACGCCGAGGTCGCCGGCGCTTCGGCCGAGGACGTCGCCGAGGCGGTCGAGGCCGGCCGGCGCGCCATGGCCGACCCGGCGTGGCGCGACCTGCGCCCGCACGAGCGCGCCCGCCACCTCCACGCCATCTCCGACGGCCTGTCGCGCCGCGCGGACGAGATCGCCCGCGTCCAGACCCGCGACACCGGCAAGACGCTGGCCGAGACGCGCGCGCTGGTCGCCAGCGCCGCGGGGACCTTCCGCTTCTTCGCCGCCGCGCTGGAGACGCTGGAGGAGGAGCTGACGCCGCCGCGCGGCGACGTCCTGACGATGAGCATCCACGAGCCGATCGGCGTCGTCGGCGCGATCACGCCCTGGAACTCCCCGATCGCCAGCGACGCCCAGAAGGTGGCGCCCGCGCTCGCCGCCGGCAACGCCGTGGTCCTGAAGCCGGCGGCCTGGTCGCCGCTCGTCTGCCTGAAGCTGGCCGAGGTGGTCGAGGAGGCCGGCCTGCCGCCGGGCCTGTTCTCCGCCCTGCCCGGATCGGGCGCCGTCGTGGGCGATGCCCTGGTCCGCCATCCCGACGTCGCCAAGGTGTCCTTCACCGGCGGCACCTCGACCGGCCGCTCCATCGCCCGCATCGCCGCCGACAAGCTGATGCCGGTGTCCCTGGAGCTCGGCGGCAAGTCGCCGAACATCGTGTTCTCCGACGCCGACCTGGACGAGGCGCTGGCCGGCGCGCTCTACGGCATCTTCAGCTCGAGCGGGCAGTCCTGCATCGCGGGCTCGCGCCTGTTCGTGCAGCGGCCGGTCTACGACGCGTTCCTCGGCCGCCTGGTCGAGGCGACCCGGCGGCTGCGCGTCGGCCACCCCGAGCATGACGGCACCCAGGTGGCTCCCCTGATCCATCCCCGCCACCGCGACGCCGTCGACCGCTACGTCCGCCTCGCCGTCGAGGAAGGGGGCGAGGTCCTGTGCGGCGGCCGCCCGCCCGAAGGCCCGGCCTACGAGGGCGGGTCCTACTACCTGCCGACCGTCATCGCGGGCCTCGGCAACGGTGCCCGCGTCTGCCAGGAGGAGATCTTCGGCCCCGTCGTCGTCGTCCTGCCCTTCGACGACGAGGACGGGCTGGTCGCCGAGGCGAACGACAGCGTCTACGGCCTCGCCGCCGGCATCTGGTCCTCGGACTACCGACGGATCTGGCGGGTCGCGCGCCGGCTGCGGACCGGGACCGTCTGGATCAACACCTACAAGCAGTTCAGCATCTCCACGCCCTTCGGCGGCGTGAAGGAGAGCGGGCTCGGACGCGAGAAGGGGCGCCACGGCATCCGCGCCTACATGAACCAGAAGAGCCTGTACTGGAACCTCGGCGACCGGCCGCTGCCCTGGGCCGGCCTCTGAGCGGCGTCTTCTAGACGCCCTCGGTGCCCGGGGCGTCGACGAGCGACCGGTTGAACAGCATCGCCTTCTCGGTCGTCGGAAAGCGGAACTCCCCGCCTTTGCGGATGAAGTCGGTGCCCTCGACGAAGCCGATCTCCGCCGCGACGCGGAGCCCCTCGGCCTCGGGGGCGGCGACCGGCCACAGGAAGTCTTCGTCCGTCACGGGCGCTGCCTCGTCGTGTCGTGTCCGTCCCTTAAACATGGGGAGGGCGCCATGGTCTCGCACCCGCGCCCGCCCTCATACGGCGAGCCCGTATGTCTTCTGTCCAGGCACTCACACTCATATAAGCGCACCATCATATGAGACGGCCGCACTATCCTATCAACGTCGAGGGGAAGGCGGACCTCATCGCCTTCGGTCAGGTTGTCCCTCGATCCGCCCACAGAACAGTCATCACGTAGCTCGGATTTCGAAGGGGGGACGTGCTGTGGATGCCACGATGGAAAAAAATACATTAGTTAGCTGTGAAAACAATTTGATGCAGGCGCCGGAAATCACCCGCGACGCCGAGTTCCTGCGCGGACGGGGCGGGGAGGACCTGTCCGTCCTGCTGCTCGACCGGCGTCCCATGCTGCGCGACTGCGTCGCCCGGGCCCTGGCGACGGTCGACACCGGCGTGGACGTCCATCAGGCGTCAGGCTCGCGGGACGACGGCGCACCGGCGGGCGGCAGGCCGCCCTCGGTCTGCATCCTGGCGACGGGCTCGCTCCCGCTCGACGACGAATGGATCGCGGGCGAGCTGCGCGGCATGCGGGAGGCCTTTCCCGACACGCCCGTCGCGATTCTTGCCGACGTGCTGAACCTGGAGGACGTCGTCGCCGCCCTCAAGCTCGGGGTACGGGGCTATTTCACGACCGAGATGGACCTTCGGATCGTGGTCGAGGCGGCGCGGCTGATCCGCCGGGGCGGCGTCTACGTGCCGGCCGAGGCGCTCCTGCTGCGCCGGGAGGTCGCGTTGCGCTCCGACCGCGGGCCGCGCTCGCGGCGCGGTTCGGCGCGGGGAACGGCGGGGGACGGCTCGGGAAATCCGATGGCGACCATAACGCCGCGCGAGTTCGACGTGCTGATGCGGCTGAGGCAGGGCAAGCCCAACAAGGTGATCGCGTTCGAGCTGGAGATGTGCGAGAGCACGGTGAAGGTCCACGTCCAGTCGATCATGCGCAAGCTCGGCGCCAGGAACCGGACCCAGGTCACCTATCTCACCCAGACCGTCGCCTGACGCGCGAACCCCTGCCGAAGCGGTGCCGCCGCTTCGGCAGGGTTCCGGGACCTGAGGCGCGGGGATCAGAACCGGTAGGGCAGGGCGATGCCGAAACGGAAATCGGGCGCGGCCTCCGTGACGCCGAACCCGGCGGTGACGTCGAGCAGCATGCGGTCGGTCAGGACCGCCGCGACGCCGAGTTCCAGCGACGCCGCCACGTCGTCGGACCCCGGGGCCCGCATCCCGGCGATCTCCGTCTCGCGGCGGAACTCGGTGTCGAGGACGGCCCGCAGCGAGGTCTGCGGGCTGACGGCGAGGACCGTCCCGAGGCGGACGTTGACCATGTCGCCGGGATCGATGTCGACGCCCGCCACCGTGTCGGACAGGTTCCAGGTGTAAGCCAGCGTACCGAAATAGACGAGCGGGTCCTGGCTCTTCACCGCGGTCAGCCCGGCCCGGAGCGCGTGATACCCCGCCCCGAGGCTGGGCTCGCTGGCGCCGAGCGCCGCCGAACCGGTCGGCAGCCGCCAAGTGACGGAACCGAGCAGGTCCGGCACGACCCTCCGCTCGCGCAGCAACTGCTTCGACAGCGAGACCTGCAGGTCGCCGATGCCCCTGTCGGACCGGGTCTGGCTGAAGCCTTGCCGGTCGACGCGGACCCGGTCGTAGGCGAAGGGGACGCTGACCTCGACCTGGCTGGAATAGGGCAGGCCGAGGCGCCCGGTCACGCTGGCGGTGAGCGTGTCCTGCCGGGTGTCGATGAAGCCGATGCCCGGTACGCCGGCCATTTCGAAGATCTGCAGGCCTGAGGTGCCGCGGTAGGCGTAGGACAGCTCGGGCGTGATCTCCGCGGCGAACGGCGGCAGGACCAGGCCGCCCTGCTCGACCAGGGTCCTCGACAGGGCGCGGCCGAGCTCCTCGTCGCTCACCGCGCCCGCGTCCGCGGCCGGTGCCTCGACCGCCTGCGCGAGTTCCGCTCCCGGCCCGGGGCCCGGATGGGCTCCGCCCCCTGCGGTCGCGGCAAGTTCCGCCGCGCCGAGTTCCGCCACCCCGGGCTTCGACACGGCGGCGAGCCGCCTCTCCAGCCGGTCGATCCGTCGCTGCAGCTCGGCGATCCGGTCTTCGGCGGCTCGCGCCTCGGCCACCTGCAGGGCGGCTTCCGGCGGTGCGGCAAGCGGTTCGCGGTAATGGCCGCGCGGCGTCGGCAGCGTCATGCCGGAGCAGCCCCCGAGGATCAGCACCAGCGCCGAGCCGGCCGCCACCCTATCCATGTTGCGTCTCATGGCGTTCTGGTTTCCTCACGATTACTTGGCCATGATTGCCTGGCCATGATTGCCCGGCGCCGCGTGCCCCTCAGCCGGCCGCGCGGCGCAGCACGGCGCCGGCGGGCACCCGGTAGTCGTCCGGGCCCGCCGTGAGCCGGTTCGGCGGTGCCAAGCCGTCCCTGCGTTCGATGACGAAGGCGACCTTGTTCTCCCAGACGCCCTCGAACCGGGACACCGGCAGCGTCCGGTTGCCGAAGGCGGGATCGGCCAGCACGACGCGGTCGCCCACGATGCCGCGGACGACGACGAAGTGGCTGAAGCTCGACGACACCCGGATCGGCACGATCGCGGGCGTCATGCCGGCCAGGTCGGCCAGCGTCATCTCGCCGTAGCCGGTCCCTTCGAGGCCCAGCGCATCGACGAAGCGCTTCATGTCGAGCAGCGAGAACCCCATCCGGGCCTGGACGAGCCTGCTGTCGGTCCCGCCGAGCATGCTCGCCGCGATGTCGCGCTCGGTGACCGGCAAGCCGTGCTGGAACTGCAGCAGGGTCGCGAGCGCGGCCGCGCCGCAGCTCAGGTCCCATTTCTGGATGATGACGTTGCGCTGGCGCATCTCCACCAGCGTCGTCACACGCTTGACCCCGGGCGTGGCCTCCTGCGCCAGCGCCGGGGCGGCGGCTGCCGCGACCGCCGCGACGATCATGGCTCGGACGAGCCGGGCGGCGGAGAGGATGGGGGCGGGAGGCCGTCCGGACGCCCGGCCGCGGGCGATCATGTCGGTTCGCATGGTTCTCTCCTCGCGGGTCCGAGGCGTCCGGTCCGCCGGTCCAGCCGGTCCCGGCGGCTCAGCGGAGCCGGCCGCCGATCCCGCTGATCTGGTAGATGTACGAGACGTTGGTCGCGGTCGCGGTGCCGCCGCCGATCGCGATGGCGATCGCGATCTGGTTGACGATCGAGATCTGGGGGGCCGAGACCACGGTGACGGGGCCGCGATGGCGCCACCCGCCCCAGCGGTGGGAGCGCCGTCCCGCGGCCTCCTCGTCGAGTTGGGCTTCCGTGAGCTGGACGGGCGCGGCCGCGGCCTCCGCCGGCAGGATGGCCGGAGCCAGTGCGACGGGTGCGGCGAGGATCATCAGAGCGGCGGCCTTGCGAAGCATACCGGATCTCCTCTCGGTCGATGGATCGGACGTCCGGCGCACCGGACACCCTCATTTCTGCCCGAGAAGGCGTGCTCTGTCGGAATCCGTTCATCCTACCTCGTTGTGGCGCCGCCGTCCTCCCGCATCCTTGCCGCAACTGGACCCATCCCATGGGAAATCCGTTACGCTCCATAGGCCTGCATGCCCGCGTTCGTCTGTCGCGCGAACGGAAACGGGCATGCCCGGCGGGCGCGCGGCCCGTCGGCTGCGGCCTCCGGTCCGCCGAAATGCGTAGGTTGCCGGCCCGCTTGGCCTGCTTGAAGGGGGCCCGCGCCGCCGGGGCGGCGCGGGCATGCGGCGATCAGTCGAGATCGAAGATCTTGAACCGGCTGGCCTTATGGACCTGGACGATCCATGAGTTGTTCTGCTGGACTGCGTCCCCGCCGATGCCGATGGCGGCGCCGACCTGGTTGTTGAGTGCAACCTGGAAGTCGGTCAAGAGGCGGAAGCCGCTCAGCACGCTGAGAAGGGGCTGGCCGGCGGACGTCGTCTGGAGCTGGGTGTCCGTGAGCTTGACCGGTTCGGCCATGGCGACGCCCGACATCATGAGCAGGGCGGCGGCGGCGGTGACGATACGGATCATGATTTCCTCCAAGCCGTGACGATTGACCACAGTGCGATGCGCGTCCGTCGATGACGCCCGTGGAGCGGTGATCTCCGCGATGGGTCCCGTCCACGTGCCGGCCCTCGGAGGCATAGGCCGTAAAGGAAAAAAGCCTGCCTCGATCCGGCGCAAAACAAATATAACAAAATCTGCGCAAGCATTAAATATCTAATTGTAACTAGATAATCGATCGACCGGATAATTATTGGAGGCATGGTGTGTATCCGATAATATTTTATGTCATCAATAAGAACGGGTTCTCGTTTTCATGGTGAACGGATCGTCCGATTGTCGGATCATGGTCTCGCCCGGTCCGTCCTTTCCCTCGACGGATGGCCCACTCCGATCGGGCGGGTGAACATGGCCGCCGTCCGCGGGAGGGGCTTCGGCGCCGGCCCGGCCGCGCGGATGGTGCCGCGGGATAGTTACGACACCCTAGTTGACCGGCGTCCGCGGCCTATCGACATTGGGAGTACCGACCGCCTCGCGGGTTCTCGACGCGGCATCCACCCGATGCCCGGAGCCGTCATGGAGAGTTTCGATCGCCTCAGGGAACGTGCCGACGAGATCCGCGATCTACTAGGCCTTCTCGGCAGCAGCCGGACGCGGTTTCTGATCGTCGCCCGCCTGGCGCAGGGCGAATGCAGCGTCAGCGACCTGTCGCAGGCCGTCGGCATGGAACAGTCCTCGGTATCCCAGCATCTGCGCCGCCTGCGGTCGGCAGGCCTCGTGCGGCCGCGGCGCAGCCATCGGCGCGTCTACTACTCCCTGGCCGACGACCGCGTCGGCGCGTTGATGAGCGCGCTCGACCTGCTGCTCGCCGACGGCGACGAGGAATTCATCGCCGCCCTGCGCGCCGGACGTCGAAAGATGTGATTACGACGGATGCCGACCCCGGTGCGAAGACACGCGCGGGAATGGCCGTTTTCCGCGAAATGCGTAGGCGCCGATGTCCGAATTGCGGATGGCGCGCCGCATGTCGTTGCGTCACCATCCGTCGCGCGGCCCCTCGGTTGCCATGTCTTCGGGCGGCGGAGGCGGGCGCGACACGGGTTCCTGCTGGAGGAGGCTGCTCGATGCGGACGATGCTGATTGGCTTGATTGCCGTTCTGGCGGCTTCGCCTGCCGCCGCCGAGCCTTTCGTGATGGGCGAGGGAAAGCTGGCGGCCGTGTCGGCCGGCCTGGAGCCGTCTTCCGACGTCTTCGCCCGGATCACCAGCACGACCGTCACCAGCGTCGACGGCGTCGTGACCCGCAAGAGCCAGACCGCGACGCTGACCGGGCCGGGAACGGTCGTCCTGCGCGACGGTACCAGGTTCACCGTCGACGACGTCGGCGACGTCCTGAATCTCGATCTTCTGGCTCCGGGGGTCGCCGACGCGATCCGGGAGGGCGGAGCCGCCGCACGCCTCTCGCAGGGGGCGATCATCCTCGGCGACGGCACCGAACTGCGGTTCGACGATCTCCGGGAGGTGATGGACGTGCATCTTCCCACCCCGGGTCTCATCGACCTGGGCGCGCTGACCGCGACCTTCCTGCCGCTGTTCGACATGGTGACGGCGCTGCCCGTCGAATAGACCGGCCTGCGCCGCGCTGCCGAGGCGACGGAGCTGCGGTTGCCCCGCTCACGTCGGGGCGTTCCTACGCGGAGTACGCTAGATGCCCGCGACCGCGACGGCGCCTTCAGGTCCGGCCGGTACCGACCGCCCCGCCTTCGCTTCTCCGGAGGACGAGGACGGCGGGGGCAGGGTAGGGGTGGAGCAACCGGACCAGGAACGGGACCGTTGCGGGAGGATCAGGATCCTCCTCTTCGATCCCCTGACGATGACCCGCCAATGCTTCGCCGCCAGCTTCGGGCTCACGGGAGCCGACCTGGAGATCGCGGCGGCGGCGGACCTGCCCGCAGGCCGGCCGGAGGCGGCCTTCGACGTCGGCGTGGTTGTGGCCGGATTCCGCCCGGCCGGTTCCGAGGCCGTCCTGGCCGAGGTCGCAAGGCTCCGGGATCTTCTGGCCCCCGCTCCCATCGTTGTCCTCGCGGGGTCCGACGACCCGCACGACGTCGCCCTCTCGCTGGAGGCCGGCGCCCGCGGCTACGTGTCGGCCGACCTGGACCTGTCCGTGGCCGTCGCAGCGATCCGGCTGGTCGCGGTCGGCGGACGCTTCATTCCGGCGAGCAGCCTGCTGCGCATGTTCTGATGCGCCGCCCGACCCGGATTGCGCGGCGTCCTGCGCGGCGCAGGTCTCGAAATCACGTTTAATTTTAGACGACCGTGACATTCTTCGTCGCGATATTTCCCGTGGAATAGAATCCACGCGCCTTCTGTTTGCTAGCCGAAACCGTCTTGCCAAAGAAGCTCCGAACGAGCCGGGGACGGTGTACGCCCATGATTTGGAGGATCGGAGATGAAAGTGAACACCTTGTTTGCCGCCCTGCTGGCGGCCGGCGCCCTGTCCGTGTCCGGCGCGGCGCAGGCCCAGGACGCGAGCGGAGGGGCTGCGACGGGTGGCGCCGGCGCCACCCAGACCCAGTCGTCCGGCTCCACCGACACGGCCGCCCAGGGTTCGGCGCAGACACCCGGGTCCGGTGCCGGTGACTCGGCCGCCCAGAACCAGGCGCCGATGCCCGGCGGCCCGGACGCCCAGGGCATGAACCAGCTTCCCAGCGCCGGCGGTACGCTGTCCCAGGACTCGTCCCAGACGCTCGGCACCGGCGGCACGGCGTCCCAGGGTTCGACCCCGATGCCGGCCACGGACACCGCGGCCACCGGGTCCGGCATGCAGCCCGACCAGATGAGCGAGGACGACGTCCGCAAGCTCCAGCAGGCGCTGGCGGACCAGGGCCAGGATCTCCAGGTGGACGGCGTCTGGGGCCCGAACACCGAGACCGCGCTGCGCGGCTTCCAGGAGCAGCAGGGCATGGACGCGACGGGCCAGCCCGACCAGGAGACGCTCTCCGCGCTCGACGTCGAGCTGGACGGCATGGCGGAAGCCGGCGGCACGATCGGGACCCCGGCCGGCCAGACCAGCCAGTAAACCTTCCGCACGAAACCCGCCGGCCGGCCCCGTCCCTGCCGGCCGGCGGGACGTCGCGACCTCCCTCGTTCCCCCTTTCGCCATCTCCCCCGCACGCGATTTCGGCTTACGGCCTTCGTGAATACGCCTTGCATCCGGCAGGAACGCCGTTCCGGGCCGGGGGTTCTGTGCACAGGCCGTTCCGGACCGGTCGGTTACCATTCGGATGATGCGGCCTCCGCCGTCGAGCGGCAGCGTTCGGACCGCGAATGGCGACGGGACGAAAACGGGAGGACGCACATGAAGTGGTTGTCTTCGCTCGTCGGCGCCGCGCTGCTGGCCCTCTGCCTGCCCGAATCCGCGACCGTGGTCGCCCAGGCGGCCGCCCAGGAAGTCCCCCAGACCGCGGACCAGGTCGCCAAGCCGCCCGGCGACATACCGGGCTCCCCCAGGATCGCCCTCGTCAAGGTTGCGGACGGCTTCGCCGATCCCGTCGGCGTCTCCACGGCCGGCGACGGGTCCGGCCGCATCTTCGTGGTCGAGCGCGTCGGCCGGGTACGGGTCGTCCGGGACGGCCAGCTCCTGGAGGAACCGTTCCTCGACCTCACGTCCATCAACCCGCTCGGCACCGACGTGCAGACCGGCTTCGTCGAGCAGGGACTGTTCTCGATCGCCTTCCATCCGGAGTTCGAGCGGAACGGCCACTTCTTCGTCCACTACACGTCGCTGCCCTTCAACGGCGACAACATGATCGTGCGCTTCACGGTCGACCCCGAGAGCCCCGACGCCGTCACGGCCGAGCGGGCGAACGAGACGGCCCGCGTGATCCTGCGGGTCGACCAGCCCTGGTACAACCACAATGGCGGCCAGATCGCGTTCGGGCCCGACGGCTATCTCTACATCGCGATCGGCGACGGCGGCTGGGAGGGCGATCCCCTCGAGGCGGGGCAGGATCTGGGCACCATGCTCGGCAAGATACTGCGCATCGACGTCGATGGCGGCGGCGACCGGCCCTACGCGATACCCGATGGCAATCCCTACGCCGACGCGTCGGATGAACGGCTGATGAACCTGTTCGGCATCACCGAGGAGGAATTCGCCAAGATCAAGATCCGCTCCAAGCCCGAGATCTGGGCCTACGGACTGCGCAACCCCTACCAGTTCTCCTTCGATCCCGCGAACGGCGACCTCTTCATCGCCGATGTCGGCCAGAACCATTGGGAGGAGATCAACTGGCAGCCCGCGCGCAGCACCGGCGGCGAGAACTACGGCTGGTCGATCAAGATGGGGACCCACTGCTTCCCCCTGACCGGGCCGAACCAGGACTGCCCGGAATTCGGCGTGCTGCCGGTCGCCGAATACCCGCACGAGGTGCCCTATCCCGACGCCGAGCCGCTGCAGGACCATTTCGGCTGCTCGGCCCAGGGTCTCGGCGTCGCCAACTATGGCGGCATGGAGCATCTGTACCTGGTCGGCGACTGGTGCTCGGGCCGGGTCTTCGGGGTGGCCTGGAACGCCGACATGGGGCGCTGGCAGATCGATACCCTGACCCAGACCAGCCTCCAGTTCACCGGCGGCGGCTATGACGAGGACGGCACCGTCCTCGCCGTCAACTGCGTCTGCTTCTATCTCACCGACGCCGGCCCGCAGGAGAACCCGCCGGGAGCGCTGTGGCGGGTCATGGCCGCCGACAACGTTCCGCAGGATGCCGAGGTCGCGACGACCGTCCAGACGGTGGAGTGACGACGGCCGCACGGCCGGCCGGCGGCACTTCGAGCCAAGGGGGCAGTATTCGATGATGGGACGGGTCGTGAAGGCGGGCCTGCTTGCGGTGGGCCTGCTTGTGGCGGGACTGCCCCTGTCGAGCGGAGGCGGCGAGGCGTCGGCGCAGGTCGTCTTCCGCCATCCGCTCGACGACAGGCCGCTCGACGTGGAACTGCCGGAAGGCGAGGCGGCCACCGAGGCCGTCCGGCGTTTCCACGAGACCGGGGAGAACCTCTACGTCGGCGATCCGGAGGCCGTGGCCGAGGGAAAGCGGCTCTACCAGCGGTTCTGCCAAGCCTGCCACCTTCCCGACGCGGCGGGCCGGATCGGGCCCAATCTCGTCGACGAGGCGTTCAAGTACCCCCGCAACGGCACCGACGTCGGCTATTTCGAGACGATCCACGGCGGTGCCGCCGGCGCGATGCAGGCCTTCGGCAACAGGCTCGGCCAGGACGAGATCCTGGCCGTCATCGCCTATATCCACAGTCTGGCGGAGTAGGCGGAGCGCGGCCGCGACCGGGCCGGCTCAGGGGTTTCCGGTCAGCGACGCCAGATCGGCTCACCGAGGTCCACGTCCTCCTCGTCGGTGAGCGCGCCGGCCGCGGCACCGGCCGCACCGCCGAGGACGGCGCCGCCGAGCGTGTTGCCGGTCAGGGCGCCGCCGACGCCGCCGGCCGCGGCGCCGATGCCGGCGCCGCTGAGCGCACGGTCCTCGGTCGTGTTGCCGCAGGCCGAGACAAGGGCGGCACCCGCGATCGCAAGGGTCAATGCGATGGCTTTCATGGTCTCTCTCCTGGTCTCATTCGCAGTGGACGGCGGGGAATGCGTCGCCG
>NZ_DASYHS010000204.1:0-3769 GCF_035998295.1 Arenibaculum sp.
TCGTGCCCCGGGCGTCGCTGCTCGGCGTCCAGTCCGTCAGCCGGTCGTGGCTGTCCTGGGAGAACACCTGGTTCGTGATGGCGATGCTCACGGCCGAGGGGGTGGTGCGGCTGTTCCCGCGCGCCGGGGACGGCGCCGACCGGCTGCTCGACCTGGGCGCGCTGATCGGGGACGGGCCGGCCGACCGGCTGTGCCGGCACCTGGACGGCGGCTGGGAGCCGGCGCGCATCGCCGGCGCCCTCGACCAGTGGCTGCTGGCCCGTCTCGGCGCGGTGGCGGCCGTCCCCGAACTGGCGCGGATGTCGGCGGCGCACCGCATGCTGCGGGAGGGTGGGTCCGTCGAGGCCGCGGCGGCCGCGGCCGGCGTCACGCGCCGCCAGCTCGGCCGCTGGTACCGGGCCCATCTCGGCCCCGGCCCCAAGCAGATGATGGACCTCGAGCGGCTGCAGGCCAGCCTGCGCGCCGCGCAGCGCGGGCGCGGCGACCCGGTGACGGGCTTCGCCGACCAGGCGCACCAGATCCGGAACTGGCGGCGCCGGCTCGGCACGACCCCCGGGCGCTACCTGCGCTCCGGGATGTCGGACCTGGCCGGCCTGTACGCCGCGCCGGGGGAGGGGGCTCCCGTCTTCTACCTGTGATCCCGGCGGGTCCGGCCGCGCGTCACGCGCCGAACCCCTCCAGGAAGCTATCGAGGTTGTCGGCCAGCGCCGCGGTCGCGTAGCCGCCTTCCTGGATCAGGACGGTCGGCAGCTTCTGCGCCGCGAGCAGGCGGCCGAGGCGCGCGAAGCCCGGCGTCGTGACCCGGAACGCCGCCAGCGGGTCGCCGCCATAGGTGTCGAAGCCGAGCGAGACCGCGAACAGCTCCGGCGCGAAGCGCGCGACATGGGCGCAGGCCTCGGCGACCGCGTCCAGGAAGCGGTCCTCCTCGGTGCCGATCGGCAGCGGCAGGTTCAGATTGTAGCCGCGCCCGCGCCCCCGGCCGCGCTCATGGGCGTAGCCGGCGAAATACGGGTAGAACTGCGCCGGGTCGGCATGGACCGAGACCACCAGCACGTCCTCGCGCTCGTAGAAGATCGCCTGGGTCCCGTTGCCGTGATGGACATCGACGTCGAGGATGGCGGCCCGCATCGGCCGGCCCCGCGCGCCCAGCGCCGGCAGCGCCGCCTGCACCGCGATCGCGACGTTGTTGAGGTAGCAGAAGCCCCCGGCCATGTCGGCGCTGGCGTGGTGGCCGGGCGGGCGGCACAGCGCATAGGCCGCCGGCACCTCGCCGCCCGCGACCAGCATGGCCGCGTGGACGGCGCCGTCGGCGGCGGCGCAGGCGGCCTCCCACGTCCCCTCGGCGATCGGGCAGGACGTGTCGGCCATGTGCCAGCCGGCCTGCCCGACGATGTGGCCGGGGTATTCCGCCGTGTCGGTGTTGCGGTGGACGTTGGGGATCACCGTGTCCGACGACCCGGGCAAGGCCCGCCAGCGCTCCCAGGCGGTCTCCAGGAACGCCAGGTATTCCGGCGCATGGACCGCCGCGCGCGGGCCGGAACCGAAGCTGGGGGGCGCTTCGACGCGCCCGCCCCGGCGTTCGATGCCGCCGAGCAGCATCCGCGCGCGTTCCGCGGTCTCCGGGCAGGGCACGGGCCGGCCGCGCTGCAGGAACTGCGGCGGCGCGTGACGCAGCTGGACGTCGGAGAACACGAAGCGCATGCGATGCTTCCTTCCTGGATGTGCCGGGAAGGGAGTTTAGCCGGGCCGGCGCCCTCCGGCCAGCCGCGTCAGGACGCGTGCGGGCCCGCGGTCGAGGCCGACAGCCGCCCGGCGACGAAGCAGACGATGCCGACGACCAGCAGCGTCAGGACCGTCGAGCGTTCATCGCCCGGAGCGAAGGCGAGCACGAGAATCGTGCACACCGCGATGATGATCACGGACGGGTTCAGCAGCCAACTGTCGGGCGCGTCGGAATGGGACGGGGCGCCGGCCTTCTGGGCCATGGAGAGCTTCCTCGTGCTCGCTGACGGGGCGCCGGGAAGAGGAGCACGACACCTTCCGGGCCATGTATTAACCTATCAGAACGACCCCGCGCTTCCCACCCCCGGCGGATTCATATGCCGTCCGGCGGAGGCCGCGGCATCGGCTTGCCCGAAAGGAGATCCCGGACGGCCATGGACGCGAAGCATCTCGTTACCACGATCGGGCAGCTGGAAAGTCTCTACGACCCGCCCTCCGCCACGGTGCTGGCCAAGCAGGTCGACCGGCTGGACGATCATTGCCGGGCCTTCGTCGCGGCCTCGCCCTTCGTGCTGCTGGCGACCATGGGGGCGGGGGGCGTCGACTGCTCGCCGCGCGGCGACACCCCGGGCTTCGTCGAGGTCCTCGACGACCGCACGCTTCTGCTGCCCGACCGGCGTGGAAACAACCGCATCGACAGCCTGCGCAACATCGTCGGGAACCCCGAAGTCGGCCTGATCTTCCTCGTTCCCGGGATAGGCGAGACGCTGCGCGTCAGGGGCCGGGCCCGGATCTCGACCGAACCCGCCCTGCTGGAGCGTTTCCCCGTCGGCGGGCGGCTGCCGCGGACCGTGATCATGGTCGCGGTCGAGGCGGCGTTCATGCAGTGCTCGCGGGCGATCGTCCGGTCCCGGCTGTGGGACCCGGCGTCCCGGCGCGACCGTACGTCCCTGCCGAGCATGGGGACGATCCTGGAGGCCCATACCGGCGGCCGCGTCGAGGCCGCGGTCTACGACGCCGAACTGCCCGGCCGGCTTCGCGATACGCTGTACTGAGGTCCGGTACGGAAATCCGCTGTACGCCCCCGGCTGCGCGGGTACACTGCCGGCGATCGCGAGCAGGGATGGAAGAGACCGTCGAGATGTCCGGCAACCACGCCTACCGGCCGGCGCCGCTCCGGGCGACGCTGGCGTGGCTGTGCCTGACCGCGGCGCTGGCCGGCGCCGGTTTCGCCAGCATCGCGATCTGGTCCGACTACGTCCAGACGCGCCGGCAGGCGGAGCAGCATCTCGAGGCGGCGGCGGCACTGGTCGAGGAGCATGCCCTCGGCGCCATTGGCACCGCCGACCAGCTCACCGCCCGCGCCGCGCAGTTCGTCCGCGGCAAGGCGCCCGGTGACCTGTGGGGCGACTGGGGGCAATGGGCCGAGCTCAGGACCATGGCGGACTCGCTGCCTTACGTCGTCTCCCTGCTGGTCGTGGACCGCGACGGCGTGGTCATGCTCGGCACGCATGCCTTTCCCGCCGGCAAAACCGACGTGTCGGACCGCGTCTATTTCCAGGCCCTGCGCGAGGGCGACGAGACCCATGTCGGCCGGACGATCCTGGGCCGGTCGGCCGGGCGCTACGTGTTCACCGTGTCCCGGCGCCTCGACGCGCCCGACGGGACCTTCGGCGGCGCGATCGCGGTGACGCTCGACACCGGGTATTTCCTGGAGGCGTACCGCAAGAGCGGGCTGGGCCCGTCGGCGGTGCTCACCGTCGTCCGGAACGACGGCACGGTGATCGTGCGCCATCCCTTCAGCGCGGCCGCGCTGGAGCGCAGCTACGCCGACGATCCCCTCTTCGCCACCCATCTGCCCGCCGGCCCGGCCGGCGTCTTCGCCGGCGCCTCCCTCGATGCCCGCGAGCGCCTGATCGCCTACCGGGCATCGGACCGGCTCCCCCTGGTCGGCGTCGCCTCGCTCGACCTCGGCGAGGTCTACCGCCCGTGGCTCCGGCGGACCACCTGGACCGTCGGCCTCGCCCTCGCGGCGCTGGTCGCGGTG
>NZ_DASYHS010000209.1:0-9195 GCF_035998295.1 Arenibaculum sp.
GCCAGCACCGAGGCCCGCGGCGTCGCGACGAAGGTGTTGGACGGGCACAGCACGCGCTCGCCCGCGACGCCGACATAGTCGAGCACGCCCTGCGCGGCGCCGGCCCAGTTGTTGTAGGCGACCGCCCCGGCGCCGCACTCCCGCGCCCAGAGCTGCTCGAACTCCTCGATCTGCTCGCCCATGCTCCAGCGCTGGGAGCGCAGGATGCTGCGCCAGCGGCCGAGAAGCTCATCCTCGTCCCTGGAATCGAAGGCGACGGTGAAAGGCAGCGGATCGGGAAGGGTCATCTCGGCAGTAATCCTACGTTCGTCCCCTGCGGATGATTTGAATACCATCGCATTGCGGACGGGATTGACTTGAGCGGGTCCTTGGACCGCTTTGCGATGATATACAGGTGCGCCGAAGAAGAGAATGGTATGCTGTTCCGCGACACGCAGACCCGAGGCTTTCCCCGCATGCCCGCATTCTCCCTGAAGGCCGCCGCGATCGACTACGGGCAGCTGGAGGACCGCAGCCGCCGGCTGGCCCGCCTCGGCCTGCCGGTCACGCTCGAGCTTCACACCTTCGGCGGCCGGGACGTCGATTCGCAGGACGGCCGGCGCGCGGCGCTGGCCAACCTGGCGCGGCTGCGCGACGCCTTCGGCGAGGTCGCGCCGACGGTCCACGTCCCCTACCAGTCCGTCGAGCGCGTCACGCGCGAGGACTTCGACGAGGCCCAGGTGGAGCGCTCGGTCGCCTTCGCGCGCGAGGCGGGGGCGCATGCCGTCGTCGTCCACCGCTATTGGGGCCTGGTGTTCGGCGACGCGCCGCCGCGCTCGACCCGCGCCGAGGCGACCGCCGGCTTCAACGAGGCGATCACCCGTCTCGCGCGCGCCGCCGGCGACGTGCGGCTGCTGGTCGAGAACGTCGGCCACTACTCGCTGCTGCCGCGCGACGGGCGCCACATCCTGTCCGGCCCGCTCGATCATTTCTTCCCCTGGGAGATCGCCGCGTTCCGCGCCCATGTCGAGGCGGAGCGCCTCGCCAATGTCGGCGTCTTCGTCGACGTCGCCCATGCCACCTTGTCGGCGAACCTGTTCAACGTCCGCCGCGCCCGGGGCGCGCCGGTGCCCGACCGGCGCTTCGACTGGATCACCGACGACGACCTGGACCGGACCGACACGCTCCACCCCTTCGACTTCGTCGATCCGGCCATGGACTACCTGCACGTCTCCGACAGCCGCCTGCTGGCCGGGCACGAATGGCGCGCGCCCGACGAGCCGCTGCTGGTCGAGGCCACCTGCTCGGAAGGGATGGAGGTCGGGACCGGCAACCTGCCCTGGGCGGCGCTGCCGGCCCGGCTCGGCGGCGGTGCGCGGGCCACCCTCGTCCTGGAGGTCGAGCCCGGCCCCGGCGACAGCCATGTCAGCAACGGCGCGCAGGAACGCTCGCTCCGCCACTTGGCCAAGGTCTTCGAAGCATGAGCGGGCGCGAGACGCTGGCCGAGGCGTGCGAGGCGCTTGCCCGCGATTTCGACGCGCTCGGCGACTGGAACGCGCAGTTCCAGCACCTGGTGGCGCTCGGCCGCGGCCTGCCGGACCCCGATCCGGACCTGCTGGCGGACGCCAACCGGGTCGAGGGCTGCCAGTCGCAGGTCTGGATGGACGCCGCGCGCGACCGGGCCACGGGGGTCGTGCGGCTGCGCGCGCATTCGGACGCGGTGATCGTGCGCGGCCTGATCGCGGTGCTGCTGCGGCTCTATTCCGGCCGGACGGCGCGCGAGATCCGGGAGCAGCCCGCCGACGCGCTCGACCGGATCGGCCTCGCCGACTACCTGGCGCCGGGCCGGGCCAACGGACTGAACCTGATGATCCGGCGGATCGGGGAGCTGGCGGCCGCCGATGCCGGCGAGGAGCGGACGAGATGAGCCTGACGGGAGACGAGGCCGTGCGCTACGGCCGGCAGATGGTGCTGCCCGAGATCGGCGAGGCGGGCCAGGAAAGGCTGCGCGCGGCGCGGGTGCTGGTGGTGGGGGCCGGCGGGCTCGGCTCGCCGCTGCTGCTGTACCTGGCCGCGGCCGGGATCGGCCGGCTCGGCATCGTCGACTACGACCGGGTCGAACTGTCGAACCTGCACCGGCAGATCGTCCATGCCAGCGACCGCCTGGACATGGCGAAGACCGAGAGCGCGGCGCGGACGCTGCGCGCCCTCAACCCCCATGTCGAGCTGGTCGAGCACGACATGCCCGTGAACGCGCGCAACGCCGACGCGCTGGTCGCCGGCTACGACCTCGTGGCGGACGGCAGCGACAACTTCGCGACCCGCGACACGGTCCACGCGGCCTGCCTGAAGGCGCGCGTCCCGCTGGTCAGCGGCGCGATCCAGGTGACCAGCGGCACCCTGACGACCTTCAAGGCGCATCTCGGCGCGCCGCATCCCTGCTTCCGCTGCCTCTACCCCGACACGCTGCCCGCAGGCATGATGCCGACCTGCTCCGAGATCGGCGTGCTCGGCCCCGCGGTCGGCACGATCGGGGCGATGCAGGCGATCGAGGTGATCAAGGAACTGCTCGGCATCGAGCCGAGCCTGTCGGGCACGCTGGTGATGTACGACGCCTGGCGGGCCGAGCTGATGCACATATCCCTGCCGCGGCGCGACGACTGCCCGCATTGCGGATAGCGGCCCTTCCCGACGCAGGAGGACGAGGCCCGTCTACGGTCAGCCGCCGGTGACCGGCGGGAAGATCGACACCTCGTCGGACGCGGCGACGGGGTGGGACGGGTCGACGTAGCGGCGGTTGACGGTGCAGCGCAGCGCCCCCGGCGTCTTCAGGACGTCGCGCAGGCCGGGCCGGACCTCGCCGAGATGGTCGAGCAGCCCGCCGACGGTCGTGACGCCGTCGGGCAGGCCGATCTCTTCGGCCGGCGTCCCGGCCTTGGTCCGCAGCCACGAGAAGTAGATGATCTTCACGGCGGTGCTCCGTACGGCGGATCGGGCTTCCCGAAGTGTACGCAGGCCCGCCGCCGCCCGCAAGATACCCCCCGGACGCGTACGCGGTTCCTAAAAAACTTGCTACCCCAGGCCCCAGGGCCTAATTAACTGCCCGGCCGCGCGACTTCCGCGGCCCCGGCGGGCCCCGGATCCGTCTCGTTCCCGGGGACTCGGCCCGGCCCGCCGCGTACCGTCCCGAAGAAGCAGCGAGGGAATTGCACCGACCATGAGTATCGCTCTTGTGGCCTTGATACCCCTCGTCGGTGCCCTTCTCGCTCCCCTGACGATCCGCTCCGGACGCAACACCTGCGCGCTGACCGTGGGTGCGGCGAGCCTCGCCGCCCTGGTCCTGCTGCTGACCCACGCGCCGGCCGTCTACGGCGGCGAGGTCGTGCGCGAGCACGTCGCCTGGCTGCCGCAGGTCGGGCTGGCGTTCAGCTTCTTCGTCGACGGGCTCGGCCTGTTCTTCGCGACGCTGATCCTCGGCATCGGCCTGCTGATCATCGTCTATGCCCGCTACTACCTCTCGAAGCGCGACCCGATGGGCCGCTTCTACGCCTACCTGCTGCTGTTCCAGAGCGCGATGCTCGGCGTGGCGCTCAGCGACAACATCCTGCTGCTGCTGGTGTTCTGGGAGCTGACGAGCCTCAGCTCGTTCCTGCTGATCGGCTACTGGCGGCATCTGCCGGAAGGCCGCCAGGGCGCGCGCATGGCCCTCGTCGTGACCGGCGGCGGCGGGCTGCTGCTGATCGCCGGCATGCTGATGCTCGGCAACATCGCCGGCACCTACGAGATCTCGGAGATCCTGCAGCGCGGCGACGCGATCAAGGCGCATCCGCTCTACGTCCCCATGCTGCTTCTGGTCCTGGGCGGCGCGTTCACGAAGTCGGCCCAGTTCCCGTTCCATTTCTGGCTGCCGCACGCGATGGCGGCGCCGACGCCGGTATCGGCCTACCTGCATTCGGCGACGATGGTGAAGGCCGGCGTGTTCCTGCTGGCGCGCCTGTGGCCGGCGCTCGCCGGGACCGACGCCTGGTTCATGATCGTGACGCCGGTCGGGCTGGTCACGATGGTGGTCGCGGCCTGGATCGCCTTCTTCAAGCACGACCTGAAGGCGCTGCTCGCCTTCTCGACCGTCAGCCATCTCGGCATGATGGTGATGCTGCTGGGGATCGGCACGCCGATGGCGGCCGTCGCCGCGGTGTTCCACATCCTGAACCACGCGACGTTCAAGGCGGCGCTGTTCATGAGCGCCGGCATCGTCGACCACGAGGCCGGCACCCGCGACGTGCGCCGGCTGGGCGGGCTGCTGCGCCTGATGCCGGTCAGCGGCGCGCTGGCCCTGCTCGCCGCCGCGTCCATGGCCGGCCTGCCGCTGCTCAACGGCTTCCTGTCGAAGGAGATGATGCTCGATACGGCCGCCGGGACGAGCTACGCCGGCCTGCCGTACCTGGTGCCGGCGCTGGCGACGCTGGGTGCCGTCTTCTCGGTCGCGTACTCGGCGCGCCTCGCCTTCCACGTCTATCTCGGGCCGGCGCGCGACGACTACCCGCACCGCCCGCACGATCCGCCCGCCGGCATGTGGGGGCCGGTCGCCCTGCTGGTGGCGCTCGTGGTCGCGATCGGCATCGTGCCGCCCCTCGCCGGGCCGGTGGTGGCGCGCACCGCGATGGCCGTGATCGGCACCGGGGAGCTTCCCTACTACACGCTGGCGATCTGGCACGGCTTCACCCCCGCCCTGTTCATGAGCATGGCGGCCATCGTCGGCGGCGGCATCATGATCGCCGCCTATCCCGCCCTGGCGCGCGCCCATGGCGCGGCGTGGCGGCCGGAAGCCAAGGCGATGTTCGACGCCGTCGTCGAGAGGCTCGTCGCCGCCGCCCGGCGCGTGCTGGCGGCGCTGCACACCGGCTCGCTCCAGCGCTACATGGTCTTCATCGTGGCGACGATCGTCGCGGTCGGCTTCCTCGCCTTCTACGCCGGCGGGCACGGCCCGGGCGGGCGCGCGCCGCTGCCGGCCTCCATCCCCGCGATCGTGGGCTGGGGCGTGCTGCTGGTCGCCAGCGCCGCCGTCGTGGTCTTCCACCCCGACCGGCTGCTGACCCTGATCCTGACCAGCGTGGTCGGGCTGATCGTCTCGCTCGCCTTCCTGCAGTTCTCGGCCCCCGACCTGGCGCTGACCCAGATCTCGGTCGAGGTGGTGACGACGATCCTGCTGCTGCTGGCGCTGAACCTGATGCCGCGCCGCGGCGTCGGCGAGCCGAGTGCCGGCCGGCGCCTGGTCAGCGCGGCGGTCGCGCTCGCGTCCGGCGTCGGCGTGGCGGTCCTGTCCTTCGCGGTGATGACCCGCGACATCGCCTCGATCGCGCAGTACCACCTCGAGCAGTCCAAGCCCGGCGGCGGCGGCACCAACGTCGTCAACGTGATCCTGGTCGACTTCCGCGGCTTCGACACGTTCGGCGAGATCATCGTGCTGGGGATCGCGGCGCTGGCGATCTTCGCGCTGCTCGACACGGCGCTGCGCGGGGCATCGGCGCGCCGCCTGGATGCGATGCGCCAGGAGGTCGAGTCGGCCGACGCGCATCCGTTGCTGCTGGTGGTGGCGACGCGCGTGATCCTGCCGCTGGCGCTGACGGTCGGCGTCTACATCTTCCTGCGCGGCCACAACCTGCCCGGCGGCGGCTTCATCGCCGGCCTGATCGTCGCGATCGCGCTGATCATGCAGTATCTCGCCAGCGGCTATGCCTGGGCGGCCGCGCGCGCGCGCCTCGACGCGCACACGATGATCGGCGCCGGGGTGCTGGTCGCGGGGCTGACCGGCGCCGGCGCCTTCGTGTTCGGCGCGCCTTTCCTGTCGAGCAGCTACGACTATTTCCACCTGCCGCTGGTCGGCGAGTTCGAGCTGGCGACGGCCATGGCCTTCGACCTCGGCGTGTTCCTGACCGTGGTCGGCACCGTCCTGCTGGCGCTGTTCCAGATCTCGCGGGTGCAAAAGCGCGCCGAGCGCGAGCCCGTCCCCGAAGGCCCGATGGACGTCCTGCTTCATTCCGGCCCTCCCCGGCCGGTGGCCCGAACCGCGCGCGACGAGGCGTGACATGGAATACCTGATCGCAAGCGGCATCGGCGTGCTGACGGCGGCGGGGGTCTACCTGCTGCTGCGCGGCCAGACCTTCCCGATCATCATCGGCCTCACCTATCTGAGCTACGCCGTGAACCTGTTCCTGTTCTCGATGGGCCGGCTGGCGATCGACCTGCCTCCGATCGTCGACCCGGCCGCCGCGGGCTATACCGATCCCCTGCCCCAGGCGCTCGTGCTGACGGCGATCGTGATCTCCTTCGGCATGACCGCGCTGACCGTCGTGCTGGCGCTGCGCGGCTTCCTCGAGAGCGGCACCGACGCGGCCCAGGCCGAGCGCGACGGCGGCGTGACCGGCCTCGCGGAGCGGAGCGAGCGATGAGCCACTGGATCGTCGCCCCGATCATCCTGCCGGCCTTCACCGCGGCGTTCCTGGTGATGGCGCTGCGCCACGACCTCGCGCGCCAGCGCATCGTCTCCTTCGGCGCGACGGCGCTGCTGCTGGCGGTCGCGGTCGGGCTGTTCGCGCTGGCGGGCGACGGCGCGGTCCGGCCCTACCTGCTCGGCAACTGGCCGGCACCGTTCGGCATCGTACTGGTGCTGGACCGGCTGTCGGCGCTGATGCTGCTGCTGACCGCGTTCCTGGCGCTGGCCGTCCTCGTCTACGCCTGCGAGGGCTGGGACGCGAAGGGTCGGCATTTCCATCCGCTGTTCCAGTTCCAGCTTATGGGCCTGTGCGGCGCGTTCCTGACCGGGGACGCCTTCAACCTGTTCGTCTTCTTCGAGGTGATGCTGATCGCCTCCTACGGGCTGATGCTGCACGGCGGCGGCGCGCCCCGCCTCAAGGCCGGCTTCCAGTACGTCGCGATCAACCTGGTCGGCTCGACGCTGTTCCTGTTCGCGGTCGGCCTGATCTACGCGACGACCGGCACGCTGAACATGGCCGACATCGCGCTGAAGGCGCCGCAGGTCGCGGCGGGCGACGTGGCGCTGCTGCGCACGGGCGCGCTGCTGCTGCTGCTGGTGTTCGCGCTGAAGGCGGCGCTGGTGCCGCTGCACTGGTGGCTGCCGACCACCTACGCCGCCGCCCCGGCCCCGGTCGCGGCCCTGTTCGCGATCATGACCAAGGTCGGCGCCTATTCGATCATCCGCATCCACGCGATGGTCTTCGGTCCCGAGGCGGGCGAGCTGGCGAACGCGGCCGAGCCCTGGATCGTGCCGGCGGCGCTGCTGACGCTGGCGGTCGGCGCGATCGGGGTGGTCGCGACGCGGCGCCTGCTCGACCTCGTCGCCTTCGCCGCCGTGTGGTCCATGGGCTCGCTGCTGGTCGCGGTCGGGCTGTTCGGCCCGCGCGGCCTGACGGCGGCACTCTATTACACCGTGCACTCCACCATCGCGACCGCGGGGCTGTTCCTGCTGGCGGACATGGTGATGCGCCATCGCGGGCAGCTGGCCGACCGGCTGTCCTCGGCGGCGCCGGTCGCCCAGGCCGCCCTCGTCTCGGGGCTGTTCTTCCTGGCCGCGATCGCGATGGCCGGGCTGCCGCCGCTTTCGGGCTTCATCGGCAAGCTGCTGATCCTCGACGCCGCGCGCGAGGCGCCGTCGGCGGCCTGGGTGTGGAGCCTGGTGCTGGCGACCAGCCTCGTGGTCATCATCGGCTTCAGCCGCGCCGGCAGCGTCCTGTTCTGGAAGACCGAAGCCGCCGGCGCCGGGCCACTGCCGGCAGGATCGGCAGCACCGGGGCCGGCGGCCGCGGGAGCACCCCGCTGGCCGGCCTCGGCCGTGCTGGCGGTGGCGGTGCTGATCGGCGGCACCGGCGCGCTGACGCTGTTCGCCGGCCCGGCGACGGCGACGTTCGAGGCGACGGCCGCGCAGGTCCTGGACGTGCGCGGATACGTGGCGGCGGTCCTCGGTCCCGAGGCCGCCGCGCAGTTGGGCGGTGCGCCGGGCGTGGCGCTGGGGAGGTGAGGATGTTCGCGCGCGTGCTGCCCCATCCCTGGCTGACGGTGACGATCGCCGCGGTCTGGCTGCTCCTGGTGAACGACGTCTCGGCCGGACACCTCGTGCTCGGGCTCGTGATCGGCGTGCTGGTGCCGATGTTCACGGGCGTCTACTGGTCGGACCGGGTGCGCCTGCGCAACCCCGCCGCCATGGCGGGCTACGTGCTGGTCGTGCTGTGGGACATCTGCGTGTCGAACGTGCAGGTCGCCTATCTGGTGCTGTTCCGCCGCGGCGACGGGCTGCGCTCGCGCTTCATCACGGTGCCGCTCGACCTGCGCTCGCCCGAGGCGATCAGCGTGCTCGCCGGCACGATCACGATGACCCCCGGCACGGTGAGCGCCGACACCTCGGCCGACGGCCGCTCGCTGCTGGTCCATTGCCTGGAGACGGACGACCCCGACGGCGTCGTCGCCCAGATCAAGGACCGCTACGAACGCCGCCTGAAGGAGATCTTCGAATGATCGCCGTGTCCTGCATGGTCGCGATCGCCTGCATCTCGGTCGCGGCGGTCCTGAACGTGTACCGGCTCGCCGTCGGTCCCGACGCCCTGGACCGGGTGCTGGCGCTCGACACGCTGGTGATCAACGCGATCGCGCTGATCGTCGTCATCGGCATCTGGTACGCGACCGCGATGTATTTCGAGGCGGCGCTGCTGTTCGCCATGGTCGGCTTCCTGTCGACGGCGGCGTTCTGCAAGTTCCTCCTGCGCGGCAACGTGATCGAGTGAGGCGGGCATGATGGTCTTCATCGGCGAACTGGCGGTCTCCGCCCTGATCGTGATCGGCGCCTTCTTCCTGCTCGTGGGATCGATCGGGCTCGCGAAGCTGCCCGACATCATGCGCCGGCTGCATGCGCCGACCAAGTCGACGACGCTCGGCATCGGCGCGATCCTGATCGCCTCGATGCTGTACTTCGCGCTGTTCCTCGACGCGCCGTCGCTGCACGAGCTGCTGATCACGCTGTTCCTGTTCCTGACCGCGCCGGTGACCGCCTTCATGATCGCCAAGGCGCACATCCTGCGCGACCGGCCGACCCAGCAGGCGCTGCCGCCGACGCTGTGCGGGACCGGCTGGGCGACCTTGCACCGCCCGCCCGCCCCCGGCGAGCGGGACGGCGAGGCCCCCGGGGCCGGCAGGCCGGGCCCGTAG
>NZ_DASYHS010000159.1:0-6279 GCF_035998295.1 Arenibaculum sp.
AAGACGCGCTCGGGCAAGATCATGCGCCGCATCCTGCGCAAGATCGCCGCCAACGAGCACGAAGCTCTCGGCGACACCTCGACGCTGGCCGATCCCGCCGTCGTCGGCGATCTCGTCGAGAACCGCATGAACCGCGGCTGAAGCGGTCCCTGCGGGAGGAGCCCGGCCCCGGGCGGGGCCGGGCCCGCCTTGGCGGTCCGGCCACCGGCGGATGCATCTTCCGCGATGGTGGCGGCGTCATCTCCACAGGTTGTGATATGCTTCCGGCCGATCGGTCCCCTCCAACGTGGAAAGACCCGAGATGGACGCCTTGGAAGCCCTCTGCACCCGGACCAGCATCGGTGCCCTCGTGGAGCCCGGACCGACCGATGCCCAGCTCGACGCGATCCTGAGGGCCGCCTCGCGGGCGCCGGATCACGGGCGGATGCGGCCCTGGCGCTTCCTGCTGATCCGGGGCGAGGCGCGGGAGCGGTTCGGCGAGGTGCTGGCCGAGGCGCTGCGCCGCGCCGACTCTTCGGCCACCGATGCGCTTCTGGAGCGCGAGCGGCGCAAGCCGTTGCGCGCCCCCGCCATCCTGGTCGTGGCCGTGACGCCGCAGCCGCGCCCCGGAGTTCCGGAGATCGAACAGATCCTGGCCGGCGGTGCTGCGGCGCAGAACGTCCTTCTGGCCGCCCACGCCCAGGGTCTCGGCACCATGTGGCGTACGGGGGAGCGGGCGTACGACGACCACGTGAAGCAGGCGCTGGGCCTGCCGACGACGGCCGCGATCATAGGCTTCATCTATCTCGGCACGCCGGCCCCGGATACCCGGCCCAAGCCCGTCGAGCCGCCCGCCGCCGCCATCGAGTGGACCGGCGCGCCCGCGGGACCGTAGTGCCATGGCGGCCCGACTCGACGCCCGGGGCCTGGAGGCGTTCCGGCGGACGCTTTCGGGCCTCGGTCCGAGTACCGGTTCCGGCGGCGCCGGCCCCGCGCTGACGACCTTCTTCGCCCGGCGGCAGGAACGGGTGGCGGCATTCGTCATGCCGTCGGCAGCCCTGGTGGTGCCGGTGGAGGGGGAGAAGCAACTCCATGTCGGCGGTGCGGTGCATCGGTTCCGGCCGGGCGAGCTGCTGGTCCTGCGGGCGGGCTGGCGCGGCGACGTCGTCAACGAACCCGATGCCGAGGCCGGCTGCTACCGCGCGCTCCTGTTGACCTTTCCGTCCGAGCTGGTGCTGCGGGCCCGCAGGGCGCACCCGAACCGGCCCGCCTGCGAACTCAGGGGTGGGTATTTCGCCCGTCTGGCCCTGACCGACGTGCTCGCCTCCACGCTCCTCCACGTCGCCGCCGGCATTGCCGGGGGCGCCGGGCTGCCCGGCCACGTGGTCGAGCATCGGGTGATGGAGGTGTTGCTGCTGCTGGCCGACGGCGGTGTCCTGCCGCTCGCCCCTGCCGCGCAGGGCGACAGCGCGGCGGATGCCGTCCGTATGGCGGTCGGCGCCAAACCGGACCATCCCTGGACCGCGGCGCTGCTGGCGCGCGATCTGGGGACGAGCGAGGCGACGCTGCGTCGCCGTCTGGCGCGGGAAGGGACGTCGCTGCGCGTCCTGCTTCAGCAGGAGCGGATGGCGGCGGCCGAGTCGTTGCTGAAACGGGAGCGGGTCAGCGTGAGCGAGGCGGCGGCCGCGTGCGGCTATGCCTCGCGGGCCCGGTTCGCCAAGCGCTTCCAGGCGGTCCGCGGCGTCACCCCGTCGGCCCTGGCCGCCACGCTCCCCGGCGGCGATTGATCGGATCTGCTGCCGTCGGTGATCGGATCGGTGCACCGGACGGTCGGGCGATCGGCGATGCTGCGGTGCAGGGAAACGGCGCACCGCCACATCCCAACCCGACGGCATCGGAGACGGTCAACGATGGCACACAGTAAACGGCACCGCCTGCCCGGCATCGCCGCGGCATCCGCATCCCTCCTCCTGCTGACGGCTCTCCTGCCCGCGACGGGCATGGCGGCCGAACGGGAGGCTGGACGGATGGACGTCACCCTCGAAGGGCTGTCTCCGGACGGCCGTCTGCCCGACGCCGCCGCCTATTGCGGCCCGGGAGGCTACGGGCCGAACGTCAGCCCCGGTCTCTCCTGGTCCCCCGGCCCGGCCGGCACCCGCTCCTATGCGGTGCTGATGGTCGATCCCGACGTGCCCATGGACCTGTCGAACGTCAACAATCCCGACGTCGAGATTCCGGAAGATGCGCCACGGCAGACCTTCGTACACTGGGTCCTCGTCGACGTGGCGCCGACGACGACCGCCCTGCCGGCCGGTGCGGATAGCGAGGGGGTGACGCCGCGGGGCAAGCCTTTCGGGCCGACCGCCAACGGCGTTCGCGGCGTCAACGACTATGCCCGATTCTTCAACGCCGACCCCGACACCGCCGGCTCCTACGGCGGCTATGACGGCCCTTGCCCGCCGACGAACGATGCCCGGATGCACGGCTACGCGGTCCGCGTCCATGCGCTCGACGTGCCGACGCTGGGCCTTTCGGGTCCTTTCGACGGGCGCGACGTCGAGAAAGCGATGGAGGGCCGGGTCCTCGCCACGGGCGAGGCGGTGGGGACCTACACGCTCAACCCGGCGCTGAGATGAAGAACCCCCGCACGCAATCCCGCCCGGCCCACACGTCCGTGGGTTGAGATGACCGCCGGCGAGGAGCGGCCTCCGACCCGGGTCATTCCAGGGGCGCGGCCAGGGTCCCGGTTCCGGGCAGGGTGTCGAAGCCGTCCGGGAACAGCTGCTTGGCGATGTCCGCGACCAGGAAACGGAAGCCCGCCTGGCCGGGGGCGATGCTGCCGAGCATGCGGTCGGTCGCGGTGCTCAGCGCAGTCTCGCCGGCGCAGAACGCCGCGGCGACCTGGGTAGCCGCCATCAGGTCGTCGGCCGGCGCCGGCGGCTCCGTTTCGGGATGCGGTCGCGTGCAGAGGGTCTCCGGCGCCACCGCATCGCCCTCGCCGTGAAACACGACGTGCATCCGGTACGACGTGTCGGCATCGTGGCCGGGATGGCGCGTGAAGTTGGCCTGGGCATCGACCAGCCGGTCCGGCAGTGCCTCGGCCACGGCGAGAGCGAAGCGTTTCGGCTCGACGCCCGGAAGCCCGCCGACCACGACCAGGTCGAAGCCGGCCTCCGGCGCCGCCGGCTTCACCTCGGCGACCGGCTGGGCTGCCGCGCAGGTCGCCGCAACCGCGGCGGCCACTCCGACGAGAACCGACCCGGTCGCCCTTATGCGGCGGATCGCCGTCATGCTCCGCTCCTTCCGTCCACGATTTCTCGAACAACGGCGCCGACCGCGAGGGAGTTCCCGGCCGTTGCGCGAGCGCGGTTGCAAACAGTGCCGGAGGAGTGGCAATAAGGCCGCAGAATGACCGTCGATGCACGAAACCTGTCGGCCGCGGCATCGGCGGTCGAAGCCCGACCGCGCGGCTCCATCCTGGCCGACGCGTCCGCCTCCGCCATCTCGGCCGGCGTGATCGGCGTGGTGGTCGGCTTCGGCGGCACGATCGCGCTGGTGGTCGAGGCTGCCCAGGCCGCCGGCGCTTCGCCGGCCGAACTGTCCTCCTGGATCGCGGCGCTATGCCTCGGCATCGGCCTGACCTCCTTCTGGCTGAGCTGGCGATGGCGCCAGCCGATCGTCACGGCCTGGTCGACCCCCGGCGCGGCGCTGATCGCAGCGAGCACCCTCCCCGGCGGCTTCGCCGAGGCGACGGGCGCGTTCCTCGTCTCCGGTGCCTTGCTGCTGATCGCGGGCGCGGTCGGCCCGCTCGGACGTCTGGTCCGGCGCATCCCGGCGGCGATCGCGGCCGGGATGCTGGCGGGCGTCCTGCTGCGTTTCGGAATCGGGCTGTTCGCCACGATGGGCGAGGTACCGGCCCTGGTATTGCCGATCGTGGTGCTGTTCCTGGTGCTGCGGGTCGCTGCGCCGCGCATGGCGATGCCGGTCGTCCTCGTCGCCGGTGTCGCGCTCGCCTGGGGCTTGGGGGTGGTGGATGCCGGCCGCATCGTGCTGGCCCCGGCGACGCTGACGCCGACCATGCCGGTCTTCGACGCCGCGACGGCGCTCGGCGTCGGCGTGCCGCTGTTCCTCGTCACCATGGCCTCGCAGAACCTGCCCGGCCTTACGGTTCTGTCGGCTTCGGGCTATTCGCCGCCCGCCCGGCCCCTGCTGGGCGCCACCGGCATCGCCTCGGTGCTCGGCGCGCCCTTCGGTAGCCACGCGATCAACCTGGCGGCGATCACGGCCGCGATCTGCGCCGGGACGGAAGCACATCCCGATCCCCGGCGGCGCTACGTCGCCGGGCTCGCATACGGGCTCTGCTACCTGGTGCTGGCCGGGTTCGGCGCCTCTCTCGTCAGCGTCGTCGCGGCGCTGCCGCCGGCCCTGGTCTCGGCGCTTGCCGGGCTTGCGCTGCTGGGCGCGCTGACGGGGGCGCTCGCCGGCGCGCTGGGCGACGCGGACCGCCGGGACGCGGCGCTGATCGCGTTCCTGGTGACGGCGTCCGGACTGTCGGCAGCGGGGATCGGCAGCGCCTTCTGGGGGCTCGCCGCGGGGCTCGCGGTACACACGCTGAGCCGATACCTTCCGGCCCGCCGGTGAGCCGGCCGGAGCTCAGAAATCGGTGCAGCGGCCGTTGCGTTCCCAGTCCCCGTAGCGCGTCGGTTCGGGACCCGGGGGACCACCGATCTCCCCGCCTTTCTGGGGCACGGACTTCGGGGTGAGGGGCTCGGGGGCGGTGCCGCCCGCGGTGCCGGCCGCTTCGTTCTGGTCGTCGCTCATGCCCGGGAATATGGCGTGGCCGGCCGCCGCCGCCAAGCCTGCCCTTGCAACCCTGCCCTTGATGGTTCGGCATGGCGCTTCCCATATCCCGGGCCGGGATCGCTTCCGAGGGACCGTCATGACAAGCTATTTCCGCACGGCCGTGCTGCTTGCCGGCATGACCGCCCTGTTCCTCGGCGTCGGCTGGCTCATCGGCGGGCAGGGGGGGCTCGTGATCGCGTTGATGATCGCGGTCGCGATGAACGGCTTCGCGTACTGGAACTCGGACAAGGTCGTGTTGCGCATGCATGGCGCGCGCGAGGTCGATGCGCGCACGGCGCCCGACCTCCACGCGATGATCGAGCGCCTGGCACAGCGGGCGGATCTGCCGATGCCGCGCGTCTACCTCATCGAGAACGACCAGCCGAACGCGTTCGCGACCGGACGCAACCCCGAGAACGCGGCCGTGGCGGCCACGACCGGCCTGCTGCGACGATTGTCGCCGGAGGAGGTGGCGGGGGTGATGGCGCACGAACTCGCCCACGTCAAGAATCGCGACACCCTGATCATGACGGTGACCGCGACGATCGCGGGTGCGATCTCGATGCTCGCCAACTTCGCCTTCTTCCTGGGGCCGGCGACCCGGAGCGGCGAGAACCAGAACCCGCTGGGCTTCGTCGGCGTGCTGCTGGTCAGCCTGCTGGCGCCCTTCGCGGCGATGATCGTGCAGATGGCCATCTCGCGTGCCCGCGAATACGAGGCCGACCGGATCGGCGCGGAGATCGCGGGCCAGCCCCAGTGGCTGGCCGACGCGCTGGTGCGCATCCAGCAGAGCGCCCGCGCCATCGTCAACCAGAGCGCCGAGCGCAATCCCGCGACCGCCCATCTCTTCATCATCAACCCTCTGCACGCGCGCAAGGTCGACGGGCTGTTCTCGACCCATCCGCCCACGGAGGAGCGGGTCCGGCGCCTGCGCGAGATGGTCGCCACGAGCGCGCCGCGCGGGCGTTCGAGCATCCCGTCCAGCAGTTCCGCCGGCAAGCGCGGGCCCTGGAGCTGAAGCGGGGGTCGGCTGCCGGGCGGCAAGGCCGGGACGGCTTACGCCATCCCTGCCAGCAGGTCCGGCACGTCGCGGAGCGACGAGGCGCGGACATAGCCTTCGGCCGGCGGATCGGCCTGCTCGTGCGCCCAGGTAACGTGATAGGGGACGTGAATCGCCCGCCCGCCTATCTCCAGCACCGGCAGCACGTCGGAGCGCACGGAATTGCCGACCATCACGAAGCGCGCGGCATCGACGCCGTTGCGCGCCAGCACCCGGCGATACGTTGCGGCATCCTTCTCCGACACGATCTCGATCGCGCGGAAATGGGCGAGCAGGCCGCTGCGCGCGAACTTGCTCTCCTGGTCGAACAGGTCGCCCTTGGTGACCAGGATCAGGTCCCATCCGGCGGCGGACAGCGCCTCGACCGTGTCGGCCACGCCGTCCAGCAGCTCCACGGG
>NZ_DASYHS010000214.1:0-10074 GCF_035998295.1 Arenibaculum sp.
ACGAATGGGGCATCCGCGTAGACGGCTGCAGCCCGGTCGGCTCCTCGGTCGCGCGCGGCGGCGCCACCAACGGCCCGGCCGCCGTCTACGCGCTCACCAAATACATCGACTGGCTGAAGAAATACGCTCCGCCCGAGGCCCAGGGCATGACCTTCAGCGAGGCCGGCCCGGTGCCGGCGCAGGGCAACATCGCCCAGCAGATCTTCTGGTACACCGCCTTCACCGCCGACATGGCCAAGCCGGGCCTGCCGGTGGTCAACGAGGACGGCACGCCGAAATGGCGCATGGCGCCCTCGCCGCACGGCCCGTACTGGGAAGAGGGCATGAAGCTCGGCTACCAGGACGTGGGCTCGTGGACCCTGCTCGACTCGACCCCGGTCGACCGCCGCAAGGCCGCCTGGCTCTACGCCCAGTTTACGGTCGCCAAAACCGCCTCGCTGAAGAAGACCATGGTCGGCCTGACGCCGATCCGCGAATCCGACCTGCACACCCCGGCCATGGACGAGATGGCGCCGAAGCTGGGCGGGCTGGTCGAGTTCTACCGCAGCCCGGCCCGCGTCGCCTGGTCGCCGACCGGCACCAACGTGCCCGACTACCCGAAGCTGGCGCAGCTGTGGTGGCAGAACGTCGCCGAGGCGGTCACCGGCGAGCGGGCCCCGCAGGAGGCCATGGACAACCTGGCCGCGGCCCAGGACCAGGTGATGGCCCGGCTCGAGCGGGCCGGCGTCCAGGGCGAGTGCGGCCCGAAGCTGAACGAGGAACAGGACGCCCAGTACTGGTTCGACCAGCCCGGCGCCCCGAAGCCGAAGCTGGACAACGAGAAGCCCCAGGGCGAGACGGTGGCCTACGACGCGCTGCTCAAGGCCTGGCAGGAAGGCCGGGTCCGCTAAGCGGCACGACGCTTCCCTCCACACTTCCGGGGTGGCGCATCGCGCCACCCCGACTTCTTCACGTGAGGAGTGCCCGATGCCCGCCAAGTCCCACATCCTCGCCATAGACCAGGGCACGACCTCGACCCGCGCGATCGTGTTCGACCGGGAGGCCGCCATCCGCGGCATCGCGCGGCGCGAGTTCCGCCAGCACTACCCCGCCGACGGCTGGGTCGAGCACGACCCCGAGGACATCTGGCGCGACACGCTCGCGGTCGCGAAGGAAGCCCTCGCCGAGGCCGGCATCGGGGCCGACCGCGTCGCCGCGATCGGCATCACGAACCAGCGCGAGACCACGGTGGTGTGGGACCGCGCGACCGGCGAGCCGATCCACCGCGCGATCGTCTGGCAGGACCGGCGCACCGCGCCGATGTGCCGCGACATGGCCGCGGCCGGCGCCGAGATCGAGATCCGCGCGCGCACCGGGCTGGTGGTCGACGCCTATTTCTCCGCCTCCAAGATCGCCTGGCTGCTGGACACCGTCCCGGACGCGCGCGCGCGCGCCGAGCGGGGCGAACTCGCCTTCGGGACGATCGACTGCTTCCTGCTGTGGCGGCTGACCGGCGGCCGCGTCCATGCGACCGACGCGACGAACGCCTCGCGCACGCTGCTGTTCAACATCCACACCCAGGACTGGGACGACGAGTTGCTGCGGCTGTGGCGCATCCCGCGCCGGATGCTGCCGGCGGTCACCGACAACAGCACCGAGTTCGGCATCGTCGACGCAGCACTGCTGGGTGCGCCGATCCCGATCACCGGCATGGCCGGGGACCAGCAGGCCGCCACCGTCGGCCAGGCCTGCTTCGAGCCGGGCATGGTCAAGGCGACCTACGGCACCGGCTGCTTCGCGCTGCTGAACACCGGCGAGCACGCGGTGGACTCGCCGAGCCGGCTGCTGACGACCGTCGCCTACCGGCTGGGCGGTCGGCCGACCTACGCGCTGGAAGGCGCGATCTTCGTCGCCGGGGCGGCGGTGAAGTGGTTGCGCGATGGGCTTGGCATCATCACCCACGCCTCGCAGACCGACGACCTCGCGACCCGGGTCCCGGACAGCCACGGGGTGTACCTGGTGCCGGCCTTCGTCGGGCTGGGCGCCCCCCACTGGGACCCGGACGCCCGCGCGGCGATCCTGGGCCTGACGCTCGACGCCGGCCCGGCGCATGTCGCGCGCGCGGCGCTGGAGGCGGTCGCCTACCAGACGCGCGACCTGCAGGAGGCGATGGTGTCGGACGGCGGCGACCGGCCGCGGTCGCTGCGGGTCGACGGCGGCATGGTCGCCAACGACTGGCTGTGCCAGTTCCTGGCCGACATGCTGGCGGTGCCGGTCGAACGGCCGGCGGTGATCGAGACGACGGCGCTGGGCGCGGCCTGCCTGGCCGGGCTCCATGTCGGGCTGTTCTCCGACCTGGGCGCGATCTCGGCCGCCTGGACGCGCGAAAGGCTGTTCGAGCCGCGCATGGACGAGGCCGTGCGCGCCCGCCTGCATGCCGGCTGGCGGGACGCCGTCGCCCGCATCCGCAGCACGCGGGCGGCACCGTGACCGGCATGCGGCCCGCCCTGCCGGCGGCGGACGAGTTCGCCGGCCGGCGCGTGCTGGTGACCGGCAGCAGCCGCGGCATCGGCGCCGAGGTCGCGCGCGCCTTCGCCGGGCTGGGCGCGTCGGTGGTGCTGCACGGCCACGCCCGCGCGGCGGAGGCGCGCGACCTCGCCGAGCGGCTGAGGGCGGACGGGCTCTCCGCCCACGCGGTCGAGGGCGACTTCGCGGACCGGCGCCAGGTCGAGGCGGTGGTCGACCGGGCGGCGGAGTTGCTGGGCGGGCTCGACGTGCTGGTCAACAATGCCGGCACGATGCTGGGCCGGATGCCGCTGGAGCGCGTCGACGACGCCTTCCTCGACCGGTCCTTCGACCTCAACATGCGTTCGGTCGTCGTCGCCTGCCGCCGGGCGCTGCCGGCGCTGCGCGCCTCGAAGGGCGCGATCGTCAACACCTCGTCGATCTCGGCGCGCACCGGCGGCAGCCCGGGCTCGTCGCTGTACAGCGCCGCCAAGGCGTTCGTGTCGACCTTCACCCGCTCGCTCGCGGCCGAGCTGGCGGCGGACGGCATCCGGGTCAACGCGGTCGCGCCGGGCACGATCGGGACCGACTTCCACGCCCGCTACTCCACGCCCGAGAAGCTGGCGGCGACCGCCGCGCGCATCCCGCTCGGCCGGATCGGCACGGCCGAGGACTGCGTCGGCGCCTATCTGTTCCTCGCTTCGCCCCGGCTCGCCGGCTACGTCACCGGGCAGGTGATCGACGTCAACGGCGGCCAGTTCATGGGATGAGAGTACCCCCGGAGCACCTCGGCGCTCCCCCTTCGTCATCAGCCCCCTGACCGCACCGCTCCGGTAGCCATAAGCGCGCGCTCTTTGGGACAGCGGGAATTCCGCGTGCCTCCGTTGCGTGTTTTACTACCGGAACGGTGCCCACCGGATACCCGGCGGTGCCAGCAGCCGGAGATCTTCAATGATTTCGGTGGTAATGCCGTCGTACAACTCCGCCCCGTTCGTGACGGAAGCGATCCAGAGCGTTCTGGACCAGACCTTCCCGTATTTCGAGCTGCTGGTCTGCGACGACGGCTCGCAGGACGGCACGCAGGACATCGTGGCGGCTTTCGCGCGGCGCGACGGCCGGGTCCGCCTTCTGCAGCATTCCTTCCGCAGCGTCAGCCTCAACTGCAACGCGGCCGTCGAGCAGGCGCGGTTCCCCTGGATCGCGCGCCTGGACGCCGACGACCTGATGGTGCCGGAGCGCCTGGAATGGCAGATCCGCGCGGCCGGGCGGGCGCCGGAGGTCGTGCTGTGGGGCGGCTATGCCCACCTGATCAACCGCCGCGGCAAGGTGTTGCGCACCGCCCGGAGCGGCCCGACCACGCAGGCGGAGTACCAGCGGCTCCGCCGGACCGGCGAGATGATCGTGGTCCAGGGGCCGAGCGTGACGTTCCGGCGCGACCTGTTCCTGGCGCTGGGCGGCTACGACCGGCGCTTCGATTCCGCGGAGGACCTGGAGTTCCTGAGCCGGATCGCGGAGCACGGGCCGGTGCGCGTGCTGCCGCGCGCCGTCACCCATTACCGCATCCACGGGGCGAGCATCACCGCCGGCCGCGCCGCCCGCCAGCACCGCCTGTTCCGCTACATCGAGGCACGCAACCACGCGAGGCTGGACGGACGCAGGGAGGAGAGCCTCGAAGTTTTCCTGGTCCGCCTCGATGCCGCCCCTCCCACCGACTGGGTGGTGGATCATGTCAGGGAGATGTCGCTCCAGCATTACCGGAACGCGAGCGTGCACGCGGCGGAGGGGCGGATCGCCCATGCGGCGCTGGCGGCGGGGCTGGCCGTGCTGCTCGGCCCCCGCATCAGCCTGGGCAGGATCGCCGGTAGGGTGTCGCGGGCGATCCTGCGCCGCTGCCGGGACATCGCGGCGCGCCTGCGCGGCTTGGCGGGAGAGGCGCCGACGCTGAAGATCGGGGAGTAGCCGGCCCCTACTCCGCCGCGGCCGCCACCACCGGACGCGCCTCCGCCGCGAACTCCGGGCGGCCGGCGAGCCGCTCGGGCAGCGGGCCGCCGGTCGCCCAGTCCAGCAGTTCGACCGTGTGGACGATCGGGATCGCGGTGCCGGATGCGATCTGGGTGATGCAGCCGACATTGCCGGTCGCGACCGCCGCCGGGACGACACTCTCGATGTTCGCCACCTTGCGGTCGCGCAGGTCGCGGGCGATCGCCGGCTGGAGCAGGTTGTAGGTCCCGGCCGAGCCGCAGCACAGATGGCCTTCGGGCACCTCGCGCACCTCGAAGCCGGCCGCCGCCAGCAATGCCCGCGGCTGGGTGCGGACGCGCTGGCCGTGCTGCATCGAGCAGGCGGAGTGATAGGCGATCGGCTGGCCCGTCGCGACCACCGGCGCGGCGAGGCCGAGATCGGCCATCACCTCGGTGACGTCCTTCGCGAGCGCCGACACCCGCGCGGCCTTGGCGGCCCAGGCCGCGTCCTCGCGGAACATGTGGCCGTAGTCCTTCACCGTGGTGCCGCAGCCGGACGCGTTGATCACGATCGCGTCCAGGCCCGCGCCGTCGATCTCCCGGGTCCAGGCCCGGATGTTGGCGAGCGCCATCGCGTGCGCCGGGTCGCGGCGCCCCATGTGGTGGGTCAGCGCGCCGCAGCACCCGGCGCCGCGCGCGACCACGACCTCGGCGCCGTGGCGCGTCAGCAGGCGGATCGTCGCCTCGTTGATCGCGGTGTCGACGACCTGCTGCGCGCAGCCCGTCAGCAGCGCCACGCGGGCGCGCCGCGTCCCCTCGGCCGGGAACACCTGCGGCCGGTCGACCGGGCTCGGCCCCGGCACGCGGCGGGGCGCCAGTTCGACCATGGTCCGCAGGCGGTCGGGCAGCAGGCGTGCGAACGGCCGCGCCGCCGCCGCGCCGATCAGCGACAGGCGGAACAGCCAGGGCCGCGGCAGCACCGCGGCGAGCAGCGCGCGCTGCAGCCGCTCGCCGGGCGGACGCCGGTAGGTCTTCTCGACATGGACGCGCGCATGGTCGACGAGGTGCATGTAGTCCACGCCCGAAGGACAGGTCGTCATGCACGACAGGCAGGACAGGCAGCGGTCGATGTGCTTGGCCACCTTGTCGGAAGCAGGCCGGTCGTTCTCCAGCATGTCCTTGATCAGGTAGATGCGCCCGCGCGGGCTGTCCAGCTCGTCGCCGAGCAGGACATAGGTCGGGCACGTGGCCGTGCAGAAGCCGCAATGCACGCAGGCGCGCAGGATCTTCTCGGACTCGCGGGTGTCGGCATCGGCGAGCTGTGCCAGGGAAAAGCTGGTCTGCATTGTCGCCCTATCTCATCTCGTCACACCCCCGCCCACATGCGGCCGGGGTTGAGGATACGCTTGGGATCGAAGCCGGCCTTGACGCGCGCGGACAATGCCGCCAGCGCCGCCGGCTGGGGATGGAACACCGCGACCGAGGCGCGTAGCGTCTCCGGCGCCCGCAGCAGGGTCGCATGCCCGTCGTTCGGGCCGGCCGCGCCGCGGACCGCGCCGGCGCCGGCATCCTCGCCCGCCGCCGCGAGCGCCACCCAGAGCAGCCCGCCGCCCCAGTCGTAGAACCACTCGGCGTCGAGCCGGGCGGCGATCTCCGCGGCCACCCGCGGCCCCTGCGAGGGCGGGACGGACAGGCGCCAGACGATGCGCTCGGGCCGGCGGGTGAAGGCGGCGGCGTCCCGGACCTCGCGCCAGAACGCGGCCGACGCCTCGTCGTCGAGCTCGACGGCCGGAGCCAGGCCGCCAAGCTCGGCGACGAGGCGGCCGGCCCGGTAGTCGACCGACGGGCCGAACCCTTCGATGCGCACCGCCGTGACCGCGGCCCCGGCCGCGGCGACGGCGGGCACTCCGGAGGCCGCGGCCACCGGTGCGGGCAGATGGGCCGCGCCGGCGGCTTCGAACGAGCCCTGGAGTGCGCGCGTCAGCGCCGCCACCCCGGCCGCATCGTCGAGGCCGAGCAGCAACACCGTGCGCGTGCGCTCGGGAGCCGGCAGGACCTTGACCGTCACTTCGGTCAGGGCCGAGATCGTACCGTGGGAGCCCGCGAGCAGCTTGCAGAGGTCGTAGCCCGTCACGTTCTTGACGACGCGCCCGCCCGCCTTGTACCGCTCGGCCCGCCCCGACACCGCCTCGAAGCCCAGGAGGTGGTCGCGGGCGGCGCCGGCCTTGATGCGGCGCGGGCCGGACAGGTTGCAGGCGATGGCGCCGCCGACGGTCTGGCGGCCGGGCTCGGCGCCGAACAGCGGGCCCCAGTCCGCCGGCTCGAAGGCGAGCTGCTGGCGCCGGTCGGCCAGCAGCGCCTCGACCTCGGCCAGCGGCGTGCCGGCGCGCACCGTCAGCACCAGCTCCTCCGGCTCGTAGGAGACGATGCCGGAGAGCGCCGACAGGTCGAGCGTGTGGGTCGCCTGGAACGGGCGGCCGAGCCCGCGCTTGGTTCCGTTGCCGACCAGCTCCAGCGGCTGCTCCTCGGCGACCGCCCAGCGCAGCGCGTCGAGCACCTCGCCCGCGTCGCGGGGTTCGAGCGTCTCCATCCTGACCCCCGTATCAGAAGCGCGGAATGTCCGGGAACGGCACCTGGCCGCGGTGGACGTGCATGCGGCCGAGCTCGGCGCAGCGGTGGAGCTGCGGGAACATCTTGCCGGGATTGAGCAGGCCTTCCGGGTCGAAGGCGCATTTGACGCGCTGCTGCTGCGCCAGGTCCGTCTCGGTGAACTGGTGCACCATCAGGTCGCGCTTCTCGACCCCGACGCCATGTTCGCCGGTCAGCACGCCGCCGACTTCGACGCAGAGCTTCAGGATGTCGGCCCCGAAAGCCTCCGCCTTCTCCAGCTCGCCCGGCCGGTTGGCGTCGTACAGGATCAACGGATGCAGGTTGCCGTCGCCGGCATGGAAGACGTTGGCGACGCCGAGCCCGTAGTGGCGCGACATCTCGGTCATGCGCGACAGAACCAGCGGCAGCGCCTTGCGCGGGATCGTGCCGTCCATGCAGAGATAGTCGGGGCTGATGCGCCCGACCGCGGGGAACGCGGCCTTGCGCCCGGCCCAGAAGGCTAGGCGCTCCTCCTCCGAGGTGCTGACGCGCAGGCTGACCGCGCCTTGCGCCTCGGCGATGCGGGCGACCTCGCCGATCAGGTGGTCGACCTCCGCCTCCGGCCCGTCGAGTTCGACGATCAGCAGCGCCTCGACGTCGAGCGGGTAGCCGACATTGACGAAGGCTTCGGCGGCGTGGATCGCCGGGCGGTCCATCATCTCCATCCCGCCGGGAATGATGCCGGCGGCGATGATCGCGGCGACGCAGTCGCCGCCCCGCTCGCTGGAGGGGAAGCCGATCAGTACCGCGCGCGCGGTCTCGGGCTTCTTCAGGATGCGCACCGTCACCTCGGTCACGACGCCAAGCAGCCCTTCGGAACCGGTGAGCAGGCCGAGCAGGTCGTAGCCCTCGCTGTCGAGATGCCGGCCGCCGAGCCGCAGCACCTCCCCCTCCATGGTCACGAACTCGACGCCCAGCAGGTTGTTGGTCGTCAGCCCGTATTTCAGGCAGTGGACGCCGCCCGAATTCTCCGCGACGTTGCCGCCGATCGTGCAGGCGATCTGGCTCGACGGGTCGGGCGCGTAGTAGAAGCCGCGATGGGCCACGGCGGCGGTGATGCCGAGATTGGTCACGCCCGGCTGGACGCGGGCGCAGCGGTCGTCCCAGTCGATCGAGAGCACGCGGTTGAACTTGCTCATGCCGAGCACGATGCCGTCGGCAAGCGGCAGGGCGCCGCCCGACAGCGAGGTCCCGGCGCCGCGCGGCACGACCTTGACCCCGACCTCGTGGCAGTAGCGCAGCACGGCGGCGACCTGAGCGGTGTCGGTCGGCAGGACGACCGCCATCGGCACCTGTCGGTAGGCGGTAAGGGCGTCGGTCTCGTAGGGGCGCAGCTCGTCGGCGTCCGCGATCACGCCCTCGCCGGGGACGATGGCGCGCAGCGCGTCGACGATCTCGACGCGGCGCGCCAGCACGGACGCGTCCGGGGTGGGCATCCTCATGCCGAATCCTCCTCGAGTCCCGAACCGGCGGACGAGCGCCCGCCGATGGGACCGTCGCGCCGGATTGGGCCAAGTGGTATCACCACTTGGCCGGACATGGCAACCGCGGACGGGCGGAAAGCAAAACCGCGCCGGAAGGCGCGGTCCAAACCCCTGGAACGTACCGGCACCGCCCCTCGGGGCGGCGGTGCCGGAAGGCCTTCAGCCCTGGCGTGCCTTGAAGCGGGGGTTCTGCTTGTTGATGACGTAGACGCGGCCCTTGCGGCGGATCACGCGGCAAGCCTTGTGCCGGGTCTTCATCGACTTGAGCGAGTTGACGATCTTCATCGGAGTCGGGTCCTGAAAGGCGCTGGCATACGAGGCGCGGAACATAGGGAACCGGCGGAGCGCTGTCAACCGTGAGGTCGCGGCCGGCAGGGCGAATGCGATGGCCTCGTCCGAGCCCTGGCGCGGCGAGGCGCTTCAAGAACCACCTCACCGGCCGACGCACTCCCCGAAGCCGAGTATCCGGCCGACATGCCTCAGGAGTTCGACCGGCCGGACCGGCTTGCGCATGTACGAGACGAGATCGGCAGGAGGGACCAGCGCGACCATCTCCTCCGGTTCGATGTCCGCCACGCCGCTGATCAGGATGATCCTGATCAGCGGATCGAGTGCCCGTATCCGCGCCGCCGCCTCGACGCCGGTGATCCCGGGAGGCATCCGGTAGTCCAGGATGGCCGCGGCGAACGGCGAACAAGACGCGAGCGAGCATTGGACGGCGGCGACGGACTGCTCGCCGCTGGACACGCCCACGACGTCGATGCCGTCTGGCCCGGACGCCTGCGAAGGATCGCCTTCGCCGGTCCGGGAAAAATCCCCCAATGCCGCACGATAGGAATCGACGTCCCCGAGCACGGCGGCATACGCGTCGAGGATGGCCTGGCTGTCGTCGGCGACCAGCAGCCTGATGCGCTTCACCGGCATCTCCGGAAGGCGGCTGCTCATGCCGCCCGCAGGGTCACGGTGAAGGTCGCGCCGCGGCCCAGCCCCGCGCTGTCAGCCCGCAGGTTGCCGTCCATGGCGGAAATCACGTTGGCGCACCAATGCAGGCCTATGCCCCCCGACGACGCCCGCTTGGTGCTGTACCCGCGCTCGAACAGGTGTTGGAGGGCATCGGAGGCGATGCCGATGCCGCCGTCACGGACGCTGATGCGAACCCATCGGATGCCGTCGGCGGTCACGCTCTCGGCGCCGATCGCGATCTCGCCGCGACCGGTGGCGGACATGGCGATGGCTTCGCATGCGTTCACGATCAGGTTCCCGATGACCTGCTTCAGGATCACGGGATGGGCCTGGACGTCGGGCACGTCGCCGAGGCCGGCGGAGATGCGCGGCACGATGTCCGGATGACCGGTGCCCATGAAGACCTTCACGGCATCCTCGACGACGCTCCCGACGCAGGTCGGGATCAGATGCCGGCCGTACCTCGAGAAGACGTGATGGTCCTGAAGCGTCTGATCGACGTCCATGATCTGCGCCTCCAGCAGGTCCAGGGT
>NZ_DASYHS010000275.1:0-6839 GCF_035998295.1 Arenibaculum sp.
CAGGAACTCGCGGCCGACCTTGACCCGCGGCTCGCCGTCATACTCGACGATGTCGGCGGTGGCATAGGTCTCGGTCCAGCGCTCCGGCAGGTAGGACCCGGTGCCGACCACGTCGACCGGGGCCTGGGCCTCGGCGAAGACGCGGCACTTGGCCGGGCCGAAGCCGGACGAGGCGACGATCTTGACCTTGTCGAACCCCGCCTCGTCCAGCGTCTCGCGCAGGTGATAGACCGCCGCGGCCGAGACGCCGGTGCCGATCAGGTAGCGAAGCTGCGTCTCGTCGCGGTAGCCGCGCACGGCCTGGGGCACGTGGCGCTCCAGCACGGCGTAGGACCCCGGCGGGTCCAGCCCCTCGACGAAGCGCCCGCCCGGCGTGTCGAGGCGCACCGAGAGCCGGCCCGACGCCGCGATCTCGGGAAACCGGCGGCACACCTCCAGGCTGTCGGAGACCTCGCGCGCGAAATAGTCGACCAGCACCGTCAGGTTCTGGTCGGGGAAGGTCTCGTGGAACATCTCGGCGGCGCGCAACGTCGAGCCGGCATAGCCGATCAGCGCGTGGGGCATCGTCCCCATGCCCTTCTCGTTGCCGAAGTAATGCGCCGTCGCGTCGGTCGCGTTGCCGACGAAGCCGACCGCGCCGACCTTGCGCCGGGCGCGGGCGGAACCGACCGAGGCGGCATAGGCCATCGCCTCGGCCATCTCCGTCCCGGCGCAATGGCGCGCGTCCATCGCGAGGAACGCCGCCTTGGGCAGGTCCGCGCACATCGTGAAGGCGTTGTAGGCGGCGACGCAGGCCGGCCCCAGCTTCATCAGCAGGATCGTCTCGATGTCGCTCAGGTGGAAGAACGAGCCGGTGACGTACAGCATAGGCTCGCCCGCGCCGACCCACTGGCCCTCGCGGTAGACCTGCTCGATCTCGATCTCGAAGCCGCGCTCGCGGGCGACGGCCTCCAGCCAGTCCACCGCCAGCCGGAGGGCCGCGATCACCGGGCGGCGCATGAACACCGCGTAGGTGACCCGCTTGTCGCCGAACCGTCCGACCGTCGCCTTGGTGCGAAGGAAGTAGGTGTCGGTCCAGCGCGCCACGTCGCCGGAAGAAGGGTGGCCGGAAGAAGGGTAGCCGGAAGAAGGATGGGCGGAAGAAGGTGACGGCAGCGCTCTGCCCGTATCGTCGGCCAAGATGTCCTACTCCATCACTCCGCCGCGGCCGAACGCCGCGCGCGGTCGAGCGCGGTCCGCTCCTCCTTCAGCCTTTCGGCGATCAGGAAGGCAAGCTCCAGGGCCTGGCTCGCATTCAGCCGCGGATCGCAATGCGTGTGGTACCGGCTGCACAGCGCCTGGTCGGTGATCGCCTGGGCGCCGCCGGTGCATTCCGTTACGTCCTGGCCGGTCAGCTCGAAATGGACGCCGCCGGCATGGGTGCCCTCGCCGCGGTGGACCGCGAAGAAGCCGCGGACCTCGGCCAGGATGCGCTCGAACGGGCGCGTCTTGTAGCCCGAGGCCGACTTCACGGTGTTGCCGTGCATGGGGTCGCACGACCACACGACCACGCGCCCCTCCGCCTTGACCTTGCGGATCAGCGGCGGCAGCAGGCTCTCGACCTTCTCGTGGCCCATGCGCGCGATCAGGGTCAGGCGGCCGGCCTCGTTGGCGGGGTTCAGCACGTCGATCAGGCGGATCAGCTCGTCCGGATCGGTGGTCGGGCCGACCTTGAGGCCGAGCGGGTTCTTGACCCCGCGCAGGAACTCGACATGGGCATGGTCGGGCTGGCGCGTCCGGTCGCCGATCCACAGCATGTGGGCCGACACGTCGTACCAGTCGCCGGTCGTGCTGTCGATCCGGGTCAGCGCCTGCTCGTAGGGCAGCAGCAGCGCCTCGTGGCTGGTGAAGAAGTCGGTCTCGCGGATCTGCGGCGTCGTCTGGGCGGTGATGCCGCAGGCCGCCATGAAGGCCAGCGTCTCGTCGATCCGGTCGGCGAGGCCGCGGTAGCGCTCGCCGGCGGGCGAGCGGTCGACGAAGCCGAGCGTCCACTGGTGGACCTTGTGCAGGTCGGAATAGCCGCCCTGGGCGAAGGCCCGCAGCAGGTTGAGCGTCGCGGCCGACTGGTTGTAGGCCTGCATCATGCGCTCGGGATCGGGGCGCCGCGCCTCGGGCTCGAAGTCGTAGCCGTTGACGATGTCGCCGCGGTAGCTCGGCAGCTCGACCCCGTCCAGCACCTCGGTGTCGGAGGAGCGCGGCTTGGCGAACTGGCCGGCCATGCGGCCGAGCTTGACGACCGGGGTGGCGCTGCCGAACGTCAGGACGACCGCCATCTGGAGCAGCACGCGGAACGTGTCGCGGATGTTGTTGGGATGGAACTCCGCGAAGCTCTCGGCGCAGTCGCCGCCCTGGAGCAGGAAGCCGTTGCCCGTCGCCACGTCGGCCAGCGCCGACTTCAGCCGGCGCGCCTCGCCGGCGAAGACGAGCGGGGGGTAGCTCGACAGGCGCTGGGTCACGGCCGCGAGCTTGTCCGCGTCCGCGTAGGCCGGCATCTGCTTGACGGGCTTCGAGCGCCAGCTGTCGGGGCTCCAGCGTTCGGCCATTGCACCACTCCTCGTTCTTCGCGCACCCGCGAAATAATTTCCCGCTATACGCCGTCCGAAGGTACATTTCCAGCGGCAATCCCGAACGCCTGCCGGGCGCCGCCGCGCCGCGGACGGCCCCATGGGGCGCCTCCACACCACGCAGTCTATCCCCCATGGTCTGGTCCGACTACACCCGCTTCGTGATCTCCCTGTTCGCGATCCTGACGCCCTTCGCGGCCATCCCGATCTATCTGAGCCTGACCGAGGGGCGCAGCCACGCCTACAAGGCGCGCACGGCGGACGGGGCGGCGCTGACGGTGCTGTGCGTGCTCGTCTTCTCGTCCTTCGCGGGCGACCTGCTGCTGCGCCTGCTCGGCACCAGCCTCGACAGCTTCCGGGTCGGCGGCGGCATCGTGCTGCTGCTGATGGCCCTGTCCATGCTGAACGCGCAGGTCAGCCGCGTGCAGCAGACGCCCGGCGAGAAGGACGAGGCCGAGCAGCGGGATGCCGTCGGCGTCGTCCCGCTGGGCCTGCCGCTGATGGCCGGGCCCGGCGCCATCAGCACCGTCATCATCCAGGCCCAGCGCGCGGAGGGCTGGGGCCATCTGCTGCTGGTGATCGGCTGCATCGCCGCCGTCTGCGGGCTCGCCTGGGCGGCGCTGCGGATGGCGGAGCCGATCGGCACGCGGCTGGGGCGCACCGGGCTCAACATCCTGAACCGCCTGTTCGGGCTGCTGCTGGCGGCGGTCGCGGTCGAGATCATCGCGACGGGGCTGCGCAACCTGTTCCCCGGCTGGATGTCGTGACCATGGGCGCCGGCGCGGCGCGGCCCCGGTCGGCGCGGCTGGACCGCGCCGACTGGGGCCGCGCGCTCGCGGGGTTCTCGGGCGTGCTGATCGGCATCGGCTTCGCCCGCTTCGGCTTCACGCCGCTGATCCCCGCCCTGGTGCTCGCGGACTGGTTCGGGCCGGCCGACGCCGTGCTTCTGGGCGCCACCAACCTCGCCGGCTATCTCGCGGGCGCGGTCGCCGCCGACCGCGTCGCGCTGCGCCTCGGCCCCACCCCCGTGATCCGCTGGTCGATGCTGGTCGCCGCCGCCAGCTTCGCCGCCTGCGCCTTTCCGGCGCCGTTCGCGTGGTTCGCGCTCTGGCGCTTCGCGTCGGGGGTTTGCGGGTCGCTGCTGATGGTGCTGGTGGCCCCGCTGCTGATGGCGCGGACCGCGGCCGAGCGGCGCGGCAAGGTGAGCGGCTTCGTCTTCACCGGCATCGGCGTCGGCATCGCGCTGTCGGGGACGATCGTGCCGCTCGTCGTCGAGACCTTCGGCCTGACCGCCGCCTGGGCGACGCTGGCCGCGATCTCCCTCGCCCTGACGGCCGCCTTCTGGACGCGCTGGCCGTCCGCCGACCGCGTCTCCACCCTCGCGCCGCCCCCCGCGCCGGCCATTGCACCGGGGCCGGCCCCGGCGCCGGCCCCGGCATCGAAAGCCGTATCGGGACCGGTATCGGGGCCGGTGTCGGGGGCGATCCTCATGCTCCTGGCCGCCTATGCGGCGGACGCGGTGGGCTTCGTCCCCCATACCGTGTTCGTGGTCGACTTCATCGCCCGCGGGCTCGGTCTCGGGCTGGAGACCGGCGGCGCCTACTGGATGCTGTTCGGCCTCGGGGCGATGGTGGGGCCGGTCGCGGCCGGGGCGCTCGCCGACCGCATCGGCTTCCGCTTCGCCTTGGCGTCGGCGCTGCTGGCCAAGGCCGGGGCGGTGGCGCTGCCCCTTCTCTCCACCGGCCCGGCCGCGCTCGGGCTCTCCTGCATGGTCGCGGGGGCGCTGACGCCGGGCATGGTCGTCGTCGTGAGCGGACGCGCCCTGGAACTGGCGGGTGGCACCTCCCACCGCAGGATCTGGGGCTGGATGACCGCCGCCTTCGCGGTCGCCCAGGCGGCGGCGGCCTACGCGATGTCGTTCCTGTTCGCGGCGACGCAGTCCTACCCGGCGCTGTTCGCCATCGGCGCCGCGGCCCTGGCGGCGGGGGCGGTGCTAGCCTTCCTCGCCGGGCGGCAGGGCGGCGGACAGCGGTAGCGCGGCCCGTCAGCGGCCGGACACGCCCGCCAGCAGCGGGACGATCCCGGCGGACGGCCGGGGGCGCATCGCGGTGCAGTAGATGACCGGCCGCGTGTCCGCCCTCGCCTCCGGCCCGACCAGAAGCGCCAGCGGGTGCCGCGGGAACAGCAGCAGCTTCTCGTCCCGGGTGACCGACCCATGCGCCGCCGCGCAGTCCAGCGCGGTCGGGTCGGCGACGTAGACCGCGGCGGCGAGGTCGAAGGGATAGAAGCCGCCGATGCCGACCATGTCGTCCCAGAACCCGAGCCAGCCCCCTGCCCGTTCCGCCACCCAGGCCGATTCCGGGCTCGCCTCCAGGCGGGCGAGGTCGTCCGCCGTGATCGTCATGGACCGGGCGGCCTCGTAGGGGACGAGGGTCGCCGGAATGTCGGTCGCCATGACTTGGCGGACCGCCTCCGGGTCCTGGGCGAAGTTGAAGTCGCTGAAGACCGGGCCGTGCCCGAACAGCACGCCGTCGCCCTCGCCCTCCGCGGGGTGGAACAGGTGCCCCGGCCGCCGTCCCATCACCGCGACCAGCCGGTGCCCGGCCAGCGGCCCGGCACCGCGCACCGCCTCGGCCAGGTTGGTGAGCGGCCCCAGCGCGACGATGGTCAGCGGCCCCTCCTCCATCGCATGCCGGAGGGCGCGCGCCCCGGGCGTCTCCCCGGCGCCGCCCCGCGTCCCCGTCGGGCCGGACGCGCCGGTATGGACCGGCGGGACCGGCACTCCCACCCCGCGAAGGCGTGCGAGGAGATCCCGCGCGACGGCGTCGGTGTCGGCGAGCGGGGCGTTGCCGAAGACGGTCGATACGCCGACGACCTCGATGCCCGGCGTGCGGGCGATCAGCAGCAGCAGGGCGAAGCAGTCGTCGGGGTCGTTGCGCTCGCCCGTCCCGCAGGCCGCGTCCGTATCGATCCACACGCGCGGCGGCAGGCGGACCTCGGGCCCGCCCGGGACGACGTCCAGCGGCGGAGCCGGCAGCTCGCCGGTGCGCCACGTCTCGACCGGCAGCGCGAAGCTCGCAAGCACGAGCGCCAGGAGGCAGGATACGGCCAGCGCCGCTACCTTCACCACGCGCCGGATGCCGCCGCGTCCCCCCTTCATCGGCCCGCCATCATCGAGAAGATCGCCTTTCCATGAGTTCCAGGCCCCGCACGACCACGGCCAGGCCGAACTCGAACGCCGCGTCGAAGTCCCATCGCCCGGCCGCCGACGCGCGTTCGACATGGGGAAAGCCCGCATCGCCCGGCCGCCCGCGGCCGAGTGCGCGCATCGGGTCCAGGTCGTCGAAGGGGCCGCGGATCTCGTAGGATACCTGGCCCAGCGTGAAGTTCGTCAGCAGGAAATAGGCCCGCAGCGCGTCCTGCGGGGCCATGCCGATGCCGTCGAGCGCTTCCAGGGTGGCTTCCATCGGCTCGAACACCGAGGGCGGCGCCACCCCGGCCGTCTCCATCAGGCGCACGACGCCGGGATGGGCGAGGCAGACGCGCCTTAGTTCGCGAAAGCAGGCTTTGACGCGCTCGCGCCAGTCCGGATGGTCGCGGGGAACGGCCATCCGCCCGATGATCTCCCGCGCGACGCCGCGCAGCAGGTCCTGCTTGTCGGCGACGTGGTTGTAGAGCGCCATCGGGCTGACGCCGAGATGGTCCGCCAGCCGCCGCATGCTGAGCGCGTCCGGCCCGTCGCGGTCGAGAAGGACGATCGCCTCCTCCAGAACCCGCGCGCGGCTGAGCGGCACCCGGCCCGCCCGTCCGCCCCGTCCCTCCCGCGGCATAAAACGGTTTCCTCCCCGGACTGTTACGTACACCGTACATATACGTCGTATATAGAGATACGTCGACGATCTTACCGCCACACGCTTTCACCCCGACAGGGAGTTGCCGCATGCTGTTGGTCCTTCAGGTCGCCAGCGTCGTCCTGACATCCGTCGCGATGGCGCTGGCCCTCGCCCACGCGCTGGAGCTTCCAGGCAAGCTGCGCCTGGACAAGGACACCTACCTGGCCGTCCAGAGGATCTACTATCCCGGCTTCACGGTCGGGGGCTTCGGGGAGGTCCTGGGCATCGTCGCGGTCCTGGCGCTCCTGCTCGCGACGCCGGCCGGCAGCGCCGCCTTCGGCTGGACGCTCGGCGGCCTGGCGGCGCTCGTCGCCATGCACGCCGCCTACTGGGTCCTGACGCA
>NZ_DASYHS010000283.1:0-63941 GCF_035998295.1 Arenibaculum sp.
TGGACGACCAGCCGGTCGAGGTTCATCCGCGCCATCTCCGGCGGCAGGCCGAGCGCGGTGAACACGACCTCGGACATGGCCTTGTCGCCGAGGACCGCCAGCAGCCGGCTCTTCTCCGTGCCCTTGCGATGGACGATCTCCGGCATCTTGCGCAGGAAGTCGAGGGCGAGGCGGACGCCGGTGTCGGCCTCGCCCTGCTGCTCCTCGAAGCCGAGGGCCGTGAAGCGGCCGATGAAATGGTCCGCCGCCTCGTCGCGCTGGAGGCTGGAACGCGCGATCTCGAAGCGGAAGGTCCCGGCCAGCTCCCGCAGCTTCGGGTCCGACAGGCGCGGATCGTCGAGCGGACCGGGCGAGGCCGGAACCCCGTCGGTCAGCACCTCGCGCAGCAGCGCACGGTCGGCCAGCGCGCCCGTCAGGCCGAACGCCTCGGTCACGAAGCTCAGCAGCCGCTGGTCGTTCATGAGGTCGTCGACGGTGCGCACGGAGCGGATGGCGCCGCGGTAATAGGCGAGCTCGCGCGAATGGAAGTCGGTCCCGAACGGGGTCGTGCCGGGATGGGCCGCGACGTAGCGGTTGGTCACCGCCACGACGGTGTCGGTGTCGCCGAGATTGGCCGGAACGGTCTCGAAGCCGAGTGCCGCGACCATTTCCCTGAACCGGGGGTCGGTCATCCGGTTCGCGGTCGAGCGCGGGTCGGAGACGCCTTCGGCGACCACCTTGCGCATCAGCGCCTTGGCGTCGGCCTGGTCGCCCAGGCCGAAGGCCTTCAGCACGAAGCGGTAAAGCCGGTCGTCCGCGAACAGGTCGTCGGGCGTGCGGATCCTGTGCGCGTTCTCCTTGAAATAGGCGATCTCGCGCGCGTTCAGCGCCTGGCCGCGGAACATGTCCAGCCGGCGCTCGTAGTGCGGGCCCAGCAGCGGGTTGTCGCGATGCGCCAGCTCGGGATGCCGGGCGAGATAGCGCCCGGCGATCGCTTCGACGTATTCGGCCTTGCGCAGGTTGGCGCCGCCGCTTTCCTTCAGGGACAGGAAGGTCGCCATCTCCTTCCAGCGCGGGTCGCTCAACATGTTCGCGGTCGCGAGGTCGGACTGCACGCCGTCGTCGAGGACGCGGCGCGCGAGGTCGCGCTCGCCGATCGCGTGCTCCAGGCCGAACGCCTTCATCACGAAGACGTAGAGCCGGTCGTTCGCGAGCAGGTCGCCGCTCGTCCTCACCTTGCCGATCTCGGCACGGAAATGCTCCAGCTCGCGGTTGCCGAGCCGGCCGCGCAGCTCCGCGTCGTCGCCGGCCCAGCGGTTCACGATCCCGGACACGGTGTCCCACCGGTCGAGCGCCGGCGCGCCGGCCTGGTCGAGCCCGAGCGTCGCCACCATCTCCTTCAGCCGCGCGTCGCCGAACCGGTTCGCCGTGCTCGCGGGATCGCCGACGCCCTCGCTCAGCGCCCGGCGCAGGAAGTCGCGCGACTGGGCGTAGTGGTCCAGCCCGAACGCCTTGAGCGTGAAGCGCAGCAGCCGCGCGTCGTTCAGCAGGTCGTCCGCGTCCGCGACCTTGCCGACGCGGCTCTCGAAATAGTCGATCTCGGCGGTGTCGATGCGCTGCGGGGCGGCTGCGGCGGAGCGGGCGAAGCCGACGCCGATCAGGCGCAGGTTCTGGATCGTGCTCATGCCTCGATGTCCCTTGCGGCGTCCGGGCCGTCCTCGGCCTCGGGATCGAGCAGGCTCTCCGGGTCGACGTAGCGCGGCGGGATGCGCAGCACGACCTCGCCCGTCCGCCTGTCCAGCACCTCGGTGTAGAGGTGCCTGGTTCCCGGGTCGAGGGTGACGCGATAGGGCCGGACCGGCTCGGCTGGCGCCGGCTTCGCGGCGGTTCCGGCTGCTGCGGCGTCTGCGGTTGCGGCGGCCTCGCGCTCCTCCCGGCGGCTGCGCTCGAGCCGCCGGTCGCGCGCCTCGAGGGCCGCCTCCACCGGGGACGCCGGCCGCTCGCCGGCAGGCCCGTTCACTCCGTTGACGGGATCGGACATGTCGCCTCCTGGTCCGCCGGCGGTCAGGGTTCGGCCGGATCGCGCCCGCGCAGCGGCCGCACGCCCGGCAGGACGGTTTCCTCGTAGGCCATCACCGGCCGCAGGCAGGCGAGCGCCTTGTAGTAGTCGGCGGCGCCGACCTGGTGCATCGCCTCCATCACCCGGTCGCGCATGTCGGGCCGCTGGAACGCCGCGTAGAGCTTGGCCATCATGGTCGTGAGGATCTCCGCGCGTTCCTTGACGAGGGCGGGATCGAGCAGCATGCCCTGGATCACGAAATAGGCGCGCCGCACCGGCGTGTCCGCCTCGTCCTCGTCCAGGATGTCGCTGCCGCGGATGATCTGCGCGAAGTTGCTGACGGTCAGCGTGTAGCGGCGGTTGTCGTTCTGGACGACGCAGCCGTTGATGACGACCCGCTCGTTCGGTTTGAGCCTGAGCTTAAGTGCCATGCGCCATCTCCGTTCCGGCCGGCAGGATGCCTTGCAGCCCCTGCATCACGGACCTGTTGACGTCGACCAGCAGGCGGATGTCGGCCGAGCCGTCCAGGACCCGGACGGTGTGGCGGTCGACCGAGAAGGACAGGGACACGAGCGCCGCCTTCAGCGCGCCCGGAAGCGCGTTGTCGGGCGACATCAGGTCGGCACGCAGCGCGCTCCAGAGCTCCTGGTTGCGCCACAGCACCGATTTCAGCTCCTCCGTCGGCGCGCAGGCGCCGAGATGCTTCTCGAGCTGGACGGTGATCCGCAAGAAGACCCTGTACTCGATCCGGCGGGGATCCTCGGTCTCGGCGATCGTCTGTTGGTAGGCCGCGATGCTCATCTTTCCCACCTGCCAGGATTGGACTGGGCCAGAATTGGACTGGGACAGACTAGGAGACCGGCTTTAAATCCGATGAAAAGAACCGCCCCTCCCCTGCGGGGCGCGCACGGCCCGGACGCCTGTCCGGGCCGTGGCCGCGACGGACGGGCGGCGCCCGCCCCCAAGTCGAGCCGGTTGAGCTTTCGGGGGCGGGCGCCGGAGCCGTCCGGCTCAGCGGAACAGCGACAGGATGTTCTGCGGCTGCTGGTTGGCGATCGACAGCGCCTGGATGGCCAGCTGCTGCTGGACCTGCAACGCCTGCAGGCGGGTCGATTCCTCGTTCATGTCGGCGTCCACGATGCCGCCGATGCCGATCGACAGCTCGTCGTTCAGCTTGGTGAGGAACTTCTGCTGCAGCTCGATGCGCTTGCCGACGGTGCCGAGCTCGGCCGCCGCGTTGCTGGCGGTCTGGATATGCGCCTCGAGGGCGACGAGCTCCGTCGCCGCGGCGGCCGCGTTGGCGACGCCGTCGGCACCCGCCGTGATCGAGGCCTCGAGCGTGCCGACATAGGTGGCGATCGCGGACAGGTCCTGGCCCGTGAAGTCGATCGTCGTGGTGGCGATCGTGGCGCTGCCGGTCCGGTTGAAGCCGGACACGATCGAGCGGGCCGTGGTGTCGTCGATCACGTTCTCGCCGTTGAAGCTGGCGGCGCCGATCGCGGTCGAGATCTGCTCCCCGAGCTCGGTCAGGTAGGCGCCGATCTTGGCATGATCGGTCGCCGACGCGGTCGCGAGCGAGAGCTGGGACTTCACCTCCTTCAGCACGTCGAGCACGCTTTCGGTCGCGACGCGGCCGACGGTGACGGCGTTGAGGCTGAAGGTCAGGTTCTCGTTGATCGCCTTGAACGCCGAGACGTCGGACTGCATCGTGGTCGCGATCGCGAAGTAGGATGCGTTGTCCTTCGCATTCGCGACCTTGTAGCCGGTCGAGATGCGGTTCTGCGTCTGGACGAGGGAGCCCGACACCGTCGACAGGGTCTGCAGGGCGGTGAGGGCAGAGGCGTTCGTCATGATGGAGGCCATGGGTCATCTCCTGTTCACGAGATGCTTGACGCCTTTCTGACGCCGGGGCCCGCGGCGCCGGCCTCCCCTTCGGACCTTCGGGTCCAGGGGTGCGCCGCCGACGCCTTCACCTTGGCAGGCCCGGTTTAAACCGGGGTAAAAAAACGGCGGGCCGCATCGCCGGGGATCGATGCGGCCCGAGTTGGACATCTCTTCTCCCGCACCCCTGGGAGAGGGGATTTTCGTGCGGTCAGCCGGGCCTTCAGGTTGCCGGCCCCGTGCGGAGCGGCCGCCGCCAGCGGGCCGGCCAGCAGACGGACGACGTCGGGGCGTCGGGACGTGCGGGATCGTCATGGTTCGTCACGGTCCCGGCGTGCAGCTCCTGGCGCAGCTCCGCCAACAGTTCCGCCCGGACCTCCTCGCGCAGGTCCTCGCGCAGGTCCTCGCGCAGGCGCTCGCGCTCGGCCCGGGTCATGGTGCGGACGGCGTCGACATCCTTCTCGAAGCGCCACCGGTGGGTCAGCAGGCGGGCGGCGGCGGGGAAATGCCCCTGCTCGATCAGCTTGCCGTACAGCTCGTCGTGCTGCCGGCGCATCCGCTCGACGAGGGCCTCGTGCCGGTTCTCCTCCTCCGCCGACAGCTCGGCGAGGCGGGCCCGGACGTCCGCGTGCGCCCACGGCGCGGAGCCGGGCGCGCAGCCGGCGCGGCGCGCGGCCTCGGCCAGGGACACGCCGCCGGCGGCGGCGACGCGGCAGAACAACTCGATGTGCGGGGGCAACGGCCGGTCGGCGGTAGTGGTCATGGGGTGTCCTCCTCGTTCCGGCAGATAGAACAATAAGAGAACATATGGCGCCGGCAGTCAAGAGGCGGGATGTTCAGAGTTGGGCGTCGACGCCCGACGCGGACAGCTCGACCGGGCGGAGCGCCTGGCCCGAACGGGCGTAGAGGCCGTCGGAGGCGGCCTTCTCGGCGGCGCGGAGCAGGTGGCGGTTGATCGCCGTCACGGCATCGCGCATGGCGGCCAGCGCCGCCGCGTTGAGGCGGACCGACCGTTCCAGGCGTTCCACCGCCCGAAGCGCCATCGCGCGCAGGTCCGCGTTCGCCGCGACCGCCGCGCCGAGGCCGCCGGACGCCGGCATCAGCGCCTCCAACCGCTCGCCGACCGCGAGCTTGCGCCGTGCGAACGCGTCCAGGCCGAGGGCGTCGCCCCGCTCGACGACGGCCGTCTCCTCGTCCAGCAGGTCGGCCAGCGCCGCCATCGCGTCCAGCCAGTCGACCATGGCCGCCGCCGCAGGCCCGTCCACGAACGGGGCGGGCCCGGCCTCGGGTTGCGGTTCGGGTGCCGGAGCCGCCGCCGGCGCGTCGCGGACGAAGGTGCGGATGACGTCCTTGAGGCTGCGCGTCATTCCCCGCTCTCCATGGAACCGGCGTAGAGCCGTGCGACCTCCGCCTCGACCAGGGGCGCGATGCCGAGGTCGCCGCTCTGCGCCACCGAGCGGGCATATTCCTGCAGCATGAAGCCGCGCCAGGTCCGCTCGGCCTGACCGCCGCCGAACAGGCCGGAAGCGCCCAGCCCGTCGAACATGTGCTCGAACAGCTGGCCGACCAGCAGCGCTTCGAACTCCTTCGCCACCTCGCCCGCCTGTCCCGCCGCCGGCCGGGCCGGGCCCGAAACCGGCCCGGGCCCCGCTATCGCCGCCACGTCCATCGTTCCCCTCCTGCGCCCTCACATGATTTCGAGGTCGGCATGCAGCGCGCCCGCGGCCTTGATCGCCTGCAGGATCGCGACCACGTCGCGCGGCCCGACGCCGAGCGCGTTGAGCCCGTCTATGAGCTGCTGCAGCCCGACATTGCCGCCGACCGTCACGAACTGCCGGCCGTTGCCCTCCTCGACCTGGATGTCCGTGCGCGGGACGACCACGGTCTCGCCGCCTTCCGAGAAGGGGCCGGGCTGGGAGACCTGCGGGGTCTCGGTGACCCGAAGCGTCAGGTTGCCCTGGGTCACCGCGACCCGGCTGACGCGAACGCCCTCGCCGATCACGATCGTTCCCGACCTCTCGTCGACGACGACCTTGGCGACCATGTCCGGCACGACCGCGAGCTGCTCCAGCTCTCCGACCAGCCTGGCCACGGCGTTGCGGTAGGGGCCGGGAATGAGCACGTCGACGGTGGAAAGATCGGCCACCCGCGCGGTGCCGCCCCCGAGCCGCCGGTTCACCGCGTCGGCGATGCGGTTGGCGGTCGTGAAATCGGGGTTGCGCAGCGCCATGCGCAGGACGCCCACGTCGTCGAGCGCGAAGTCGATCTCGCGCTCCACGATGGCGCCGTTGGCGATGCGGGCCGAGGTCGGCACGCCCTTGGTCAGCGAGGTCCCGGACTGGCCCTGGACGGAGAAGCCGGTCACCGCGAGCGGCCCCTGCGCGACGGCGTAGGCCTCGCCGTCCGCGCCGAGCAGCGGCGTCACCAGCAGGGTCCCGCCGAGCAGGCTGCTCGCATCGCCCAGGGTCGAGACGGTGACGTCGATCGTGGTCCCCTGGCGCGCGAAGGGGGGCAGCGACGCCGTCACCATGACGGCCGCGACGTTGCGCGTACGCAGGGTCTCGTTGCGGATGTTGACGCCGAGCCGCTCCAGCATGCCCTGGAGGCTCTGCTGGGTGAAGGGCGTGTTGGTCAGCCGGTCGCCGGTGCCGTTCAGGCCGACGACGAGGCCATAGCCGACGAGCTGGTTGCGCCGCACTCCGTCGATGGTCACGAGGTCCTTGATGCGCGCCTGCGCCGCCGCGTCCGCCGCGGCCGTCATGGCGAGAGCGGCCAGCAGGACGGGTGCTAGGCCGCGCAGGATACGGGCGGCGAGGGAGCGGCGGGGTGCGGGCATGGGGCCTCTGCTGTCGGCTTACAGGTAGTCGGTCAGCCGCAGGCGGGAGACGCGGGCGGTGGCGCTCATCGTCGCCTCGAGCTGGGCCTCGATCTGGCCGAGCCGCAGGCTGGTCTCGTAGGGATCGACGTCCTCCAGCGCGATGATCTGCTCGTTCAGCACCTTCATGCGGGCATCGAGGCGCTGCTTCGTGTCCGGGATCGAGGCGTGCTGGATGCCGATTTCCGCCTGCACCCGCCGCAACTCGCCGAGCCCGGCCGAGAGGCGGTCGATCGCGACGTCCATGTAGGGCTGGTAGGCACCCGCGGGCAGCGTGCCGGTGTCGACCGCGGCCAGCATGAACAGGCCCTGCATCAGGCTGCGCATCATCGGGTCGTTGGCCTGGACCCCATAGGCGAGTTCCACGCCCTCCTCGGGGGTCCCGGATACGCGCGGGTTGGGCGCCCCGCCGGGCGCCAGGGCCGTGGTGCCGGTGTAGAGGCCGCCCTCGTAGGTCTGGGTCAGCGGCGGCGGTGCGGGCGTGGCCGGGTCGCGGACGGCGAACAGGTCGTCCAGCGCCGCGATGACGGCCGCCGCCTCGGCGGCGGTCGCGGGCGCCGCGGGACCGCCCAGCACGGTCGAGATCGCCCCCTTCACGACGTCCATCGGCGAGGGGCCGAGGCCGTCTCCGCCGCGGATCGGCCGCATCGCCGCCGCATCGACGTCGACGCCGGAGAACAGCGAGCGCCCGCCGACCGTCGCGTTCAACAGGCCGACCATCTGGTCGAGCGCGCCGCGCGCCGCGATCCCCAGTCCCCACCCCACGGAGGGAGGCTGCTCGGCGCCGGTCAGCGCCAGGGCCAGCACGTCGCTGCAGGCCTTGTCCATCTCCGACATGGAGCCGGACATCAGGGTCATGCGCGAATCGAGCAGCGTGCAGGTCTTCAGGTACTCATCCGTGCGCTCGTGCATCTGGCGGAAGCTGATCGCCTGCCCGGCGCGCGCGCCGAGCGAGCCCGCCACATCGTGGCGCTTGCCCGAGGCGAGCTCGTCGGTGACGCGGGCGAGGCCGATCTGGAGCCCGGCCATCGACGTGCGCAGCCGCTTGGACAGGCCGAGGGTCGAGATGGTGTTCATCAGCATGGCTTCAGCTCTTGAGCTGGAGGAGGGTCTCGATCATCCGGCCCGCGGTCTGGATGACCTGGGCGCTGGCGCCGTAGGCCTGTTCGATCAGCATCAGCTTCTGCATCTCCTCGTCGACGTTGACGCCGTCGCGGTTGATGCGCGCGGTGTTCAGCGTCTCGGCGGCGATGCGGCGCGCGGCCATGTCCGTCTCGACCGCCGCGCGTCCGGAATGCTGGCCGGAGACGAGCGATACGGCGTAGCCCTCGAGCCGCGAGATCGCCGGCAGGCCGGGTGCCGAGAAGGTCATGTCGGTGCGGAACACGCCGAGGAAGCGCGCGACCTGCGTCGTGTCGCCCTTGGGCAGCGGGGCCGCGGCCTGGACGCCGCTCTGCACCCGCCAGGCGTTGCCCTCCACCGCGGGGTTGACCGCGATGCGGGACGCGAGGCCGGCCTCGGCCGCGAAGGCACCGGCGCCGTCGGTGAACAGGCCCGCCTGCGTCGGATCGGCCTCGGCGTCCTGGAAGCCCCGGACGAGCCCGGCGGCCAGGGAATCGAGTTGCGCCAGCACCGTCGGCACGTCGCCCTCGGCGATGTCGAGCAGGCCCATCAGCCGCCCGCTCTGCACCTCGCTCGCCCGGTCGGCCGTCACGTCGACCCCGCCGATCACGAGCGCGTTGCCGACGACCTGGAGCGGCTGCGCGCCGGGCGCCAGCCCGGACTCCAGCAGCATCCGCCCCTGACGGGTCATCACCACGACGTCGCCGCCCTCGCGCGTGAAGGTGCGGATGCCGATCTCCCGGGCGATGCGGTCGAGCTGGACGTCGCGCTGGTCCTGGAGGTCCGACACGTCGGCACCGCCCGCCCGGCCGGTCGCGATCGCCGCGTTCAGGCGGCTCACCTCGTGGAGCGCCGCGTTGACTTCGCCGACGGACCCCTGGAGGCGGTCGCGGGCATCGGCCTGGATCGCGGTCGCGGCCCCGGCGGCGTCGCGGATGCGCGCGGCAAGCTGGGTCGCCTTCTCGACGACGCCGGCGCGCGCACCGTCGCTCTCGGGCATGTCGAACAGGCTCTGGTAGGCCTGCTGGAAGCGCGACAGGGCGCTCGCGACCGAACGCTCCTCCTGTGGCTGGCCGAGGACCTGGGTATAGGTCGACAGCGCCTCCGCCCGCGCTTCGAGCGCGGTGTAGCGGCTGACCTCGAAGCGCGCGTCGCGCAGCAGCAGCTCGTCGACGCCGCGCAGCACGCCGTCGGCGCGCACGCCCTGGCCGCTGCCGCCGGTGACCGCGGCGGAAACGGCGAGCGTCTTGCGCACGAAGCCGGGAGTGGTCGCGTTCGCGATGTTGTGGGACGCAAGCCCCGCCTGCTGCTGGGCCGCCTTCAGGCCCGACAGCGCGGAGTTGAGGGCCATCTGAATGCTCATGCTCTGGGCCTCCTCGCCGCAGCCGGGATCACCGCTTCAGCCGGGTCGTCTCTTCCATCATCTCGTCCGCGGTCTGGACGATCTTGGCGCTGGACGAGTAGGCGCGCTGGGTCTCGATCAGGGAGACGAGTTCCTGGGCGATGTCGACGTTCGACTGCTCGAGGGCGCCGCCCTCGATCTCGCCGACGGGACCGGAACCGGCGTCGCGCAGCGTCATCGCGCCGCTGCGCGCCCCGAGGAGGTAGGTGTTGCCGTCGCGTGGAACGAGCCCGTTGGGGTTGACGACGTCGGCGACGGGAACCTGGTAGATCGCCTGGCGCGCGCCATTGTCGAAGATCGCCCACAGCTTGCCGCCGTCGTCGACCTCGACCGCGCTCACCTGGCCGGCCTTGGCGCCGTTCTTGTCCATGCGCGAGGGCACGTAGTCGCCCTCGTACTGCGTCATGCCCTGGAAGCGGACCGCGACCGTGTCGGCCCCCATCGTCACGGCGACGTCGGGGATCGCCGCGATGGGCGTGCCGGCGAGCGGCCCGGTCGCGTGGAAGTCGATGCCGGTGACGGTGGCGGGCGTCACGGTGTAGCCGGCCGGGCCGGTGACGGCGAGGTTCCAGCGGTTGGGCACGCCGCCGTCGGGCGTCCAGGTGAAGGTCAGTTCCCGCGGGCCGCCGAGGCCGTCGTAGAAGGTCATCTGCGTATCGAACGAACCGGCGGTGGCCTGCGCGGGCAGGTTGGCCGCGAAGGTGACCTCGGTCGTGGCGCTGCCGCGGTAGCCGAGGCCGCCGACGTTCACCGTCTCCAGGCTGGCGAAATCCTCTCGGCTGACGGCGGGGAGCGTGCCGTCGGAGTTCAGCTTCCAGCCCTGGAGGTAGTGTCCGGCGCTGTTGTGCAGGAAGCCGCGGTCGTCCGGCTCGAACCGGCCGGCGCGGGTGAGGGAGAACTCCCGCGCCCCGCCCGCCGCCGTCGCCCGCGACTGGTCGGACACGACGAAGAAGCCGCGCCCCGTGATCGCGAGGTCGGTCGCGTTCCCCGTGCCCTGGACCGGCGCCTCGCCGGTGATCTGGTAATGGACGTTGGACCGTACGCCGCCCGCGGAATACATGCCAGAGCCGCCCTGCCCCGTCACCATGGAGGAGAAGTCGACGTCGGAACGCTTGTAGCCGACGGTGCCGGAATTGCTGATGTTGTCGGAGATCGCGGCCATCCGGCTGCTCTGGGCGAACAGTCCGCTGACGCCGGAACGCATGGCGCTGAACAGGCTCATCTTGAATCCCTTCCCGACTGGCTCGAATTTCGTCCGGGTTTGCCTCCGGGATTCTCCGCGGGCGGACGGCATTGCATGGCCCGACGCTACAGGGACGGCATTAAAGCCGGTTTTAAACGGAGCGGGGACGGCCCGCTCAACCGCCCCTGCGGTCCGCGCGGACCGGTTCCCACATCGCGATGCCCCTCGGCGCGGCGAGCAGGCCCGGCAGGGCCTCGTGCCACGCCACGCGGTAGGGCCGCGCGAGCTGGACGGCCAGGACGTCCCCGTGGTCCTCCCAGGTCTCGTACAGCATCATCCGGTTCTCGTTCTCCGGGTCGCGATGCAGGACGGCCTGATGGAACATCGGCTCGTGTCTCATGACGTCCAGAATGCCGGCGAGGAGTTCCATGAACCGCGCCTTCTTCTCCGGAACGACGTCGAAGATGATCGTGTAGGTGACGGGCATGACGTGCTCTCCTGATGAGGTGTCGGAGCATCGTCGAGGATCCGGGGAGGCGGGTCGATTACCTCCGAGGTAAGGATGGAAAAGACCCGGCGGAACGCGGCTCCGGCCCCCCGATGACGGACACCCGCCAGGTCAGAACACTACCTTACGGCCGTTGTCGTAGGAATCGAAAGTGCCGTACGGGTTCTCTTCACCCTGTTGCGCCCATGGATCATACCAGTTATCGGTCGCCGCACCGATATACGCCTTGTCGTATTTGACGTTTGCCGCATCCAGGACCTGCCTGCATCTCTCGCACAGTTCCCTTTCCGCGCTGATGTGAGTCAGGCTCTTTCCGCTTTTCACGATCAGATACAGCAGCCACATTTCCGCGTGAACGCAGCGTCCGGGGTTGTTCTGATGCCAGATGACGTTCCTCTCCGTCGCTCTCAGATTCTGCGCATGTTGCGGCCGCTGTGCCGCGGCATGCTTCTCCTTGCCTGACGTTATACCGACCGCGGTGACATCCGTTCCAGTACCGTTGCCGATGTAAATTGACAGATCTTTTAATTCTCCGTAATATTCATGTTCCTTGAGATTTATGAGATAATTTTTCGCTTTCTTTTTCTTCTTAAGTTCTTCTATTTCCTTTTTTACCCTTGCCTTGGATTCACGTTTTTTCTCGATCCTCTCGCGATCCTGCTGCCTCCATCTTTCGGCCTCCTTCTCACGCAGGAGCTCGCTCGTCCCGGGCGGCACCCGCTTCCGCTTTCCCCGACCCAGGCTTTCAATGTCTTCGCCCTCCATCAACTGGACGGCCGAGGGGCGGCTTGATCCCATCGCGACGGTCCGCGTCGCGGAGGCGGGCGCGGGAGGCTGATGGGCCATGGTCCGCGTCGCCGGGTGGGGGGCGGGCGGAGCCCTGTTCAACGACGGCTGGACGCTGGCGGGACGAGCCTGCTGGCCGGCTCCGAAGGGGGTGCCGAAGCGGGTGGGCGGCGGCGCGTGCTTCTTGAAGCTCATCGACTCGTTCCTGTGCCGGATCGTCACACCGGCTCGAACTTCGCGCACGGCTTTCCCGACCGGTGAACGGCCAGCATACGCGCACCCGTCGACACGTAAACCAGGACTTCCCGTATGACGCGCGCGACTTCCGCCGCGGCGCCGGTCCCGTCAGGCGACCGGCCGCGCCTTCAGCCAGAGGAACAGCGGAATCCGCTTCCAGCGTTCCGCATGCTGCTGCCGCGCCCCATCCGCGGGAAGAGGCTCGCGCAGCGCCGTGATCGCGAGGCCGGCCCGCTCCAGGGCGGCGGCATAGGATTCCAGCGGCATCGACCAGCCGGCATACCGCATGCGCAGCCCGTCGCGCTCCTCCGCGCCCTCGAAACGCTTCCTGCCGTAATAGGTGTCCTTCAGGACGAAGGGCGCGTCCGGACCTTCGCCGTCGAAGCTTCCCCGGTCGCGGAACGGATGGACGAGGGAGACCATCAGTTCCCCCGCCGGGCGCAGCACCCGGGCAACCTCCGCGACCGCGGCCGGGACGTCCGCCACGTCCATGAGGACGTTGTACGCGACGACGAGATCGAAGCTGCGGTCGGCGAAGGGCAATGCCGCCGCGTCCGCGACGACGTGGCGGTGGGCCGAGCCCGCCTCCTTCGCGGCGCCGGCCAGCGCCTCGACGACGTCCGCCGCGGTGACGTCGTATCCGAGCGCCCTCAACTCGCGCGAGACGCGGCCTTCGCCGCAGCCGACGTCCAGCGCGTCCGCGGCGCGGCTGCCGATGAAGGCGCGCAGGCCGTCGCGGTAGGCCCAGAAGGCATCGTGGTCCGGCGTGCGCGCCCAGCGCATCCACTCGGCGGCAACCTCCGACCAGTGCTCCCGATCCGGCTGCTTCCCGGACATCGCCACCTCCCCCGGCCCTTCGCCGCACGCTTTACGTCGTTGCGGGAAGGAACGTCAATCCCCGCGGCGATCCGGTCAGGGCTCCCAACTCGGGTCGACGGTGTCTGAAACGTGCGGGAACGTCATGGTTTGTCACGGTCCCGGCGCGCGTCTCCTCGCGCAGTTCCTCGGGCAGTTCCTCGGGCAGTTCCGCCAAGTCCTCGCCCCGCCCGCCGCGTAGCGGTGGGAAGGTGAGGGCCTGCGGGGGCTGCCCTCACCCTCCCAACCTTCGGTTGGGCCCCTCCCTCTCCCGTTGCACGGGAGAGGGGAATTTCAGGCGGTTCGGGTGAGCTTGCCGGTGGGGACCGGCAGGGGCTGGTCGCGCAGGCGGGCCTTCAGGCTGCCGGCGCTCTGCGGAGCGGCGGCCAGCGGGCCGGCCAGAGGACCGGCCAGCGGACTGGAGGGCAGCGGGGCGTCGAAACGTGCGGGAATGTCATGTTTCGTCACGGTCCCGGCGCGCATCTCCTCGCGCAGCTCCTGGCGCAGTCCCGCCAGCTCCTTGCGCAGTTCCTCCACCAGTTCCGCCTGGACCTTGCCGCGCAGTTCCTCGCGCAGCTCGTCCCGAACGTCCTCGCGCAGGTCCTCGCGCAGGCGCTCGCGCTCGGCCCGGGTCACGGCGCGGACGGCGCCGACCTCCTTCTCGAAGCGCCACCGGTGGGTCAGCAGGCGGGCGGCGGCGGGGAAATGCCCCTGCTCGATCAGCTTGCCGTACAGCTCGTCGTGCTGCCGGCGCATCTGCTCGACGAGGGCCTCGTGCCGGTCCTCCTCCTCGGCGGACAGCTCGACGAGGCGGGCCCGCACGTCCGCATGCGCCCACGGCGCCGAGCCGGGCGCGTAGCCGGCGCGGCGCGCGGCCTCGGCCAGGGGCTCGCCGCGCGCGGCGATGCGGCAGAACAACTCGATGCGCGGGGCCATGGGGTGTCCTCCTCGTTCCGGTAGTGAGAACAATATGAGAACATGAGACGGCGACAGTCAAGAGGTGGTTCGGAACAAGACCGCAAATTCCAGTTGATGATCGTCGACCTCAATCAGGAGCCCTGCCGTCCGGCGCGGCCGGCATCGGCGCCCGGCGCATCAGGGTGATGCTGATCCGGCGGTTGCGGGGATCGAGGGGGTCCTGGCCGATGAGGTGGTCGAGGTCCGCGCGCCCCTCCACCCGGACGATCCTGGCGGGCGCCAGGCCGGTGGCGAGCAGCTCGCGGCGCGCCGCATTGGCGCGGTCGCTCGACAGCTCCCAGTTGCCGTAGCGGCCGTCGACCGAATATGCCAGCGCGTCGGTGTGGCCGGCGATCGCGATCCCGTTGGGCACGTCGACCAGCACGCCGGCCACGACCTGGACGAGGCGGCGCCCCTGCTCGTTCATGCCGGCCGAGCCGACGGCGAACATCGCGAAATGCGGGCGGTCGGTGATCTGGATGCGCAGGCCTTCGGGGACCTGCTGGATCACCATGCTGTCGGCGAGCGGACTGAGGTCCGGCACCGACGCGAGCGTGGCACGGATCTCGCGCTCGACCCGCTCGAACGTGCGCTGCTCCTGCAGCGCCTCTTCGCGCCTGCGCAGGAACTCCTCGTACTCGGCATCGCGCACCCGCTCGGGCACGCCGAACAGCGTGCCCGACAGCAGGTCGCGCACCACGCCGGGCGAGCCCTCGGGATGGGGCATCGGGTCCTCGCGTCCGGCCGGCTCGCGGTCGTCCTGGCCGACGGAGGCGACGACCGGCGGCGATGCGACCGGCAGCGTCGCCTCGCCCACGCCCGCAGGCGAGGTCAGCGCACCCTCCTCGTCGACCGTACGCCCGGCCAGCATGCCGTCGGCACCCGAGCGCTCCTGCGAAACCGCGACCGGGTTGAAATAGTCGGAGATGCCGTCGCGCTGCTCCTGCGTCGTGACGCTGATCAGCCACATCAGCAGGAAGAAGGCCATCATCGCCGTCACGAAGTCGGCATAGGCGATCTTCCAGGTGCCGGCGGCCTCGTGCTCGTCGTCCTCGGCCAAGCTCCTGCGGCGGATGACGATCGGCCCGGACTGCTGTCTTGCGCGTGCCATCGGCCCGACCTCAGGCGGCGGCCTGCCGCTCGTCGCGGCTCTTGCCCAGTGCTGCAACCGAGGTCGCGTTCTCGACGTCGTCGAAACTGGGCTGCACGTCGGCGAACAGGACCTTGCGCGCATATTCGGCGCAGATCTGCGGCGGGCAGGCATTCAGGTAAGCCACCAATCCCGCCTTGATGCAGATGAACAGGTTCAGCTCCGCCTCGCGGCGCTGGCGCGCGGCGTTCGCCAGCGGCCCGACCAGCCCGTAGGACAGCAGCACCCCGAGGAAGGTCCCGATCAGGGCGCCGCCGATCATGCGGCCCAGCACCTCCGGCGGCTCGCTGATCGACCCCATCGCCTTGATGACGCCGAGCACGGCCGCGACGATGCCGAGCGCGGGCAGCCCTTCCGCCAAGCCGCCCAGCGCCTTCGGGACCTGGTTCAGCTCGCGCGCGAGCGTCGCGATCTCCTCGTCCATCAGGGCCTCCAGCTCGTGCCCCTTGTCCAGGCCGAGCGAGATCAGCCGCAGGTAGTCGCACAGGAAGCGCAGGCTGCGCTCGTGGCGCAGCACGCTCGGGAACTGGACGAACAGCGCGCTCTCGCGGGGATTGTCGATGTCCTTCTCGAGGCTCATCATGCCCTTCGACTTGGCGACCCGGAGCACCGTGTAGATCAGCGAGATCAGGTCCAGGTATTCCGAACGGCCGTTGCGCCGCCCGCGCAGCAGGTTGCGCAGGGTCGCGACCGTGTCCTTCAGCACCGCCATCGAGTTCGCGATGACGTAGGCGCCAGCGGCGGAACCGATGATGATGAGCGCTTCGAAAGGCTGCCACAGGACGTGCAGGCTGCCACCCATCGCAGCGAAGCCGCCGAGAACGCTGAACCCGACGAGAACGATCCCGATCACGAAACGCATGTGCTGCCCTCCGGCGCCGCCTGCCCGGCGCTGCGTCCGGGCTCAGAAGGCGACGCTAGCCGGCTCCGTTTAAAGCGGCTTTTAAGGACGGACGCGGAGCGCAGGTACCCGGTCCCCGCGCCCTTCTTCTCACGGGGGGCCTTCCCGTCCTCGCGATCCGTCGCCCCGCGGGCCCGGCGGTTCGACCCGGCAGGATGCCGACAGCCCGGCGAGGTAGCCGTAGACGCCGGCCCAGTCGCCGAAGTCCGTCTCCCCTCCGATGGAACCGTCCGCTGCGATCGGGGCGACGAACCACTTCTCCTCGCCCTGGCCGATCAGGTAGGCGCCGCACGGCGTCTCGAAGGCCGAGAACGCCGCATAGGGCCGCCATTTGCCGCCGTGGTACACGGGCCTGGCCGACCGCCGGCCGTCGGACGTTATCTCCCAGACGAAGAACTCCCGGTTCGCGGCCTGTCCCATCAGGAAAGTCCGGCCACCCACGACGGCGCTGCAGACGGTCGCCAGCCTGTCATCGCGCGACGACGTTCCGGTGTGCGCCTCGCGCCCGAGCGTGCCGTCGGCATGGAGGTGCCGGAGGAACCAGAACCCGCTGCCGCATGTCCCGAACACGTAGTCGCCCGGCCCCGCCTTGACGGCGCAGGCGACCGGGTAGTGGCTGCCGAACGACCCGCTGTGCGTTTGCGGACCGAAGGTTCCGTTCTCCCTCAGCTCGCGAATGAACCAGTGGTTACCGTCGGCGGCATGGCAGAAGACGTATGTCCGTCCGTTCGCGACGTAGGAGCACAGCGTCGAGTAGAGACGGTCGATCCCTCCCGTCTGCGTCACCTCCCCGACCGATCCGTCCGGGAGGAGTTCCTGTATGAACCAGCCGTACCGGCAACTCCCGAACGGCCGTTCACCCCGGCCCATGCCGACGACGAAGGTCCTCCCGCCGGCCCGGCAGGTCGTCATGCCGTGCTCGAACCGCTTCCATTCCGGGGTCCGGATCTCGGGCTCGGCCGGACGCCCGGTGGCGGCCGCCGGCCGGCCGAGGGCTCGCTGGGCGTCACGGCCGTAGATGACCTGCTTCGGAAGGTCGTCCGCGGCCTCGGTCTTCACGGCAGTCATCGTCCCACCCGTCCCCTCGTCACCTTCGAGGCTATGGATGCGAATCAGAACCGACAAGGCGGCAGTTGTGACGATATGTTCCGCTCCGCTGCCCCTCGTCACTCCGGCACGCCGGTCCCGGACCAACGACGGCCGACCGCGATCAGGGCCTCGGCGGAGGCCAGCTCGCGCCGCAGGGCATCCTCGCCGGCGGCTCCGTCCGGAGCCGCGGCGAGCGCGTCGAGGAGTCCGTCCCAGCGCGTGCCCTCCAGCACCTGCCGGTGCCGCACCGCCTCGCCCAGCGCCGCCGCATCGCCGGTCCGCAAGGCGGCGAGCGCCAGGCGCGCGACGTCGTCCGGTTCCGGCGCGGACACCGCCGCGACCGCGTCGATGAAGCTGGCAGGCGCCGCATGCCACTCGCCGGCGGCGACCAGCGTACGCCCACGCAGCCGGGCGGCTTCCGGTCCTTCCAGTCCACGCAGCGCATCGAGCGCTTGAATATGGTCACCGACCAGCATCGAGGCCTCGGCCTTCAGGAGCGCGCCGGCTTCGCCCCCGCCCCCACCCCCGCCCCCGCCCCCGCCCCCGCCGAGCACGGCGAGCGCATCCGCCGGGCGGTCGGCCCCGAGCCACAGCCGGGCGAGGTCGAGGCGCGCGTCGGCCGCCGCCGGCGTGCTCCCGCCCTCGACCAGCGAGAACAGCAGACGGCGCGCCTCGATCGAGAAACCCGCTCCGGCCAAGGATGCGGCAAGCCGGCGACGCAACTCCCCGCCGGCGTCGACACGCGCGAGGAGCCGCTCGTGCCGGCGGGACAGATAGACCAGTTCCGCCGGCACGACGCGGCCGGCCAGTTCGCCCAGCAGGGCAAGAGCGGACGCCGTCGCCGCGCGGCCATGCTCGTCCGCCCCGAAGCGCCGGCCCAGCAGGTCGAGCGCCGTCAACGCCAGATCCGTCCTTCCGACCGCGAGATAGGCACTGCCGAGTTCCGCCAGGGTCGCGGCCTCGACATCGTCGCCACGCCAGGCGTAACGCAGGCTCTCCAGCGCGGCGAGCGCGCCGGCGGCGTCCAGCAGATCCTGCCGATGGCGCAGCCCGATCGCCGCCAGCCGCGCCATGCGCCCGAAGCGCCCGCCCGCGGCGGCGGCGGCATCGTAGTGGCCGAGCGCCGCGTCCAGGCGACCCCGCAACTCGGCCGTGCGTCCTTCGTAGTAGTCGATCACGCCCGGACTGCGGTCCACCGCGTCCAGCGTCGTCATCTCGACCACGATCCGCTCCAACCCGTCGGCGTCGCCGGCCGCCGCGCCGTCCGCCAGCCGAACGAGGAGGAGAGCCCGCAAATGCCCGGGATACGTCAGCAGCCGGCGCAGCGCTTCCGGCAGCGTCGGCCGGATTTCCGCCCATGCCGCGGGCCCGGCACCGGCAAGCGCGGCGCTGCGCCACAGCAGGTGATCGGCCGAATCGACGGGCGTGCGGCGGACGAAGACCGTCTCGTCGGGAATGGCCGACCCGTCCAGGATCGAGAAGGCGTCGCGCAGGATGCGGAGCTGATGGCGCTGCTCCGCGGTGCCTGCGTCGCCGGCGGCCTCGATCGCTCCGGTCCCCTCTTCGACCATCGCATGGGCGAAAAGGAAACGCGCGAGTTCCAACAGTGCGGCGACCCTCCCGGCAGGGTCGCCGGCGGCCGCGGCCATCCTCAGCTCCCGCCCCCGCTCCGCGAAGTCGCCGGCCCCCCAGCGCGCCACGTCCAGCATGCCGATGCCGCGGGACACCACGGTGGAGGGCACCGGGGTCCCGGCCGGACCTCCTTCGAGCAGGTCGAGCGCATCGTGCAGGCCTTTGCGAACGGCCGCCTCCAGTTCCGGCGGGGCCGGCACCTCGAACGCCGGCTCGACGGCGAGGGCCGATACCGGGCCGGCGAGGGCCGACAGCGCGATGAGCATTGCGGCACGATACATCATGATCTCACCTGAATTTAACGGGCATTTATCGGAATTCCCAGTCAAGGGCCTCGGTCGCCGAAATGAAACCCGGCTTTAAACTAGGCCGCCTAGGTTAAGCCGGCGTTCAAGACCGAGAGTATCCGTAATGGAAAGCCCCCTTTACATCGGCCTCTCCAGGCAAGTCGCGCTGCGGCGCCACCTCGAAGTCGTCGCGAACAACATCGCCAACATGAATACCGTCGGGTTTCGTGCCGACCGTATGCTGTTCGAGACGGCGATGGAGAGGGTCGGCAGCAAGCGGGGGGAGCAGGTAGCCTTCACGATCGACCGTGCCACCTACACCGACACGCGCCCGGGCAGCTTCCGGGAGACAGGCAGGGCCCTCGATCTCGCGATCGAAGGGGATGGCTGGATCGGGGTCCAAACGCCGGAGGGTGTCCGCTATACCCGTGACGCCCGGCTCAGCCGAGCCGAGGACGGCGGCCTCGTCACCGTCGGCGGCCATCCGGTGCTCGACGACGGCGGCCAGCCGCTCCAGGTACCGCCCGACGCCGAGACCATCGCGATCGGCCCCGACGGCACGGTGACCGTGGACGGGAACCCGCTGGCGCGCATCGGGCTCGTCCGGTTCGAGGACCAGCAGGGGATGCGGCGCGGCGAACAGGGCCTCCATGCGACCGAAGAGGCCCCGCAGGCCGCGCCCGACGCACGCCTCGCCCAGGGCAAGGTGGAAAGCGCCAACGTGCAGCCGATCGTCGAGATGGCCCGGATGATGGACCTGTCGCGCGACTACCAGGCCGTCTCCCGCATGGTCGAGGAGGGCCACGAGCTCCTGCGGTCGGCGATCGGCCGCCTGGGCAAAGCCACACAAGGAACCTGATCCATGCGAGTCCTCAACATCGCCGCCACCGGCATGATGGCCCAGCAGCTCAACGTCGAGGTCATCTCCAACAATATCGCCAACATCAACACGACCGGCTTCAAGCGCGCGCGGGCCGAGTTCCAGGACCTGATGTACCAGTCGGAGCGCCGGCAGGGCAGCCTGTCGTCCGATACCGGCACGATCGTCCCGGCCGGCATCGAGATCGGCCTCGGCGTCAAGCCCGCGGCGGTCAACCGCATCCACACCCAGGGCAACCTGGTGTCGACCGGCAACGAGCTGGACCTCGCGGTCGAGGGCCGCGGCTACCTGAACGTGACGCTGCCCGACGGCAACACCGCCTACACCCGCGCCGGCAGCCTGAAGCTGTCGCCCGAAGGTACGCTGGTGACCGCCGACGGCTACACCGTGGCGCCGGGCATCACGGTGCCGGAGAACACGCGCGAGATCGCCATCAACCGCTCGGGCGAGATCCTCGCCTATGTCCAGGGCGACACCGATCCCCAGAATCTCGGCCAGCTCACGCTCAGCGTCTTCGTCAACGAGGCGGGGCTCGAAGCCATCGGCGACAACCTGTTCCGCGACACGCCGGCCTCGGGCGAACCCCAGGACGGCATCGCCGGGCAGGCCGGGTTCGGCTCGATCCGGCAGCGCTACCTGGAATCCTCGAACGTCAACGTCGTGCAGGAGATCACCGACCTGATCTCGGCCCAGCGCGCGTACGAGATGAACTCCAAGGTGGTCGAGACCGGGGACGAGATGTCCGCCACCATCACCAACATGCGCTGAGGACGCCGGCCATGGCGACTTTCGGCATGCGCATGACTTGGGCCGCGCTACTGGCGGCGCTGCTCGCGGCCCCGGCCGGGACCACGCTCGCGGCCGCGGTGGAGGATCTGCTTGCCGCCGAGGTCGAGGCCATGCTCGGCCCCGCGGCGCTGCCCGGGGAGGCGCGCGTCTCGGTCCGGCTCGCCGTTCCCTTCGCCGGCCCGGCCGAAGCCGTCCGCCACCTGACCTTCGATGCGTCGTCCGGCCAGCTGCGTGCGCTGGTCGCCGGCGACGGGCGCATCCACGAGCTGGCCGGCACGGCCACGGTCGAAATCGACGTGCCCGTCCCGGCCCGAAGAGTCCGGCCGGGCGAGATCCTGTCGCAGGGCGACCTGACGACGGTCTCAATGCCGCTCGACCGACTGCCCGCGAGCGCGGTCGCCTCGCTCGACGGCCTGATCGGCATGGCGGCCCGCCGGCAGCTGTCGCCCGGCCGCCTGATCCACACGAGTTCGATCGGCGCGCCGGTCGTGGTCGACCGCAACGAGCCCGTGACGCTCGTGTTCCAGCAGGGCGGCCTGTACCTCGCCGCCCAGGCACGCGCGCTGCAGGACGGCGGCGTCGGTGACCGCGTGCGGGTCATGAACCCCTCGAGCAATGCCGTCGTGAGCGGCACCGTGACCGCTCCCGGTACGGTCTCGGTGTCGCCATGACGGAGTTGAAAGGCCCGAGAGCATGCGCCGACTGATGATCCCCGCGATTGCGCTGGCCCTGCTGCCGGGCTGCGGACGGCTGGCCGAGATCGGCCAGGCGCCGCAGATCTCGGCGATCGGCAATCCCGCCCTGCAGACCGAGGCGCGGACGATCTCGATGCCGATGCCGGCCCCGACCATCCTCGAGCGCGAGCCGAGTTCCCTGTGGCGCACCGGGGCGCGCAGCTTCTTCCGCGACCAGCGCGCCAAGACGGTCGGCGACATCCTGACCGTGCTGATCGACATCGAGGACCGTGCGCAGCTCCAGAACCAGACGCAACGACGCCGGGCCAACAGCGAGAGCGCCGGCCTGCCCGCCTTCTTCGGCTTCGAGCAGCAGCTCTCCGACGTCCTCCCCGACGAGGTCGACCCGGACAGCCTGGTCGAGCTGGAGAGCGGCAGCGACAGTACCGGCACAGGCTCGGTCAACCGGACCGAGCGCATCACGATGCGGGTCGCGGCCGTCGTCACCGACGTGCTGCCGAACGGCAACCTCGTGATCGCGGGCCGGCAGGAGGTCCGGGTCAACTTCGAGCTGCGCGAGCTGCGCGTCGCGGGCGTGATCCGGCCCGAGGACATCACCAACACCAACGCTATCGACTACGACAAGATCGCCGAGGCGCGCGTCTCCTACGGCGGGCGCGGCCATATCAGCGACGTGCAGCAGCCGCGCTACGGCCAGCAGATCTTCGACATCATCATGCCGTGGTGAACGCGATGAACCGCATCTTGAAGCTGGGACTGGCCTGCGCGGTCGCGTTCGGCACCGGTTACGGCGGCGGCCTGGCGGCAACGCGTCCCGAGCCGGCCGAGGCGCCGGCATCGCAGGCCGGGATCGGCCCGCATTACGTGGAGGTGGGCCAGCTCGTCGTCCCGGTCCTGGCCGATGGACGGACGACGTCGTTCGTGCTGGCGCAGATCACGATCGAGGCGGCCGGCGAGACGGCGGCCCAGCGCCTTCGCCGCGAATTGCCGCACGCCCGCAACGCGCTGCTGCAGGGGCTCTACGGCCTCGCGGCCTCGGGCTTCTTCGAGGGAGCCTCCATCGACCCGGCCGAGGCGTCGCGCCGGCTGGCGGAAGCGGCGGACCGGCAGTTCGGCCCCGACGTCGTCAAGGCCGTCCTCTTCGACCGGCTGCTCAAGCAGGGCAACCGCAGGGGCTGAGGCGCCTCCTCACGCCCGTATCCCCAGGATGTCCTCGGCGTTCACCGTCGCGCCGCCTTCCAGCACGAACAGCGACGTCCCGTCGACCTGCCGGATCTCGCGGACACGGTCGGTGACGACGGTCGCGGCGTCGAGCGGGTCTCCGGCCGCATTCTTCGCGACGATCTCGATGCGGTAGGTTCCGTCCGGCGCCGAGGTGCCGTCGGCGAGGCGTCCGTCCCACAGCAGTTCGTGCCGGCCGCTCCCGGTCTTGCCGGGCAGCGTGCGCACGACCTTGCCGTCGGCGCCGAGGATGTCGACCCGCACCTCGGTCGCCGCCGGGTCGACCGCATAGGCCGCGCGCAGCTCGCCATCGACGAGGCCGGCGACATCCGTCGCGGCATCGACCGTCCGGCCGAGATAAGCCATGTCGAACCGCGCCGAACTCGCCTTGAGCGTCTCGAGGAGCTGGGTCAGCGTCTGGTTGGTCTGCATGCCCTGCTCGACCGTCGAGAACTGCGCGAGCTGGGTGATGAACTGGGTCGCATCCATCGGCGCCAGGGGGTCCTGGTTGCGCAGCTGCGCCGTCAGCAGCTTCAGGAAGGACTGGTAGTCGACGGTCGCCTTCGCGTCGGCGGTGGCTGCGGTCGTCGTGAGCATGTCGTCTCTCCCGTCTCCTGGTCAAACCATCACGTCGACCACGCCGTCCACCGGCAGGCCGAGCCGCTCGGAAGCATCGGGAGCCTGCCCGTCCCCGGCACCCCCATCCGCTCCCCCTTCCCGGCCGCCCCCCTCCCGGGCATTTCCGCCGGCCGCGGCGAAGCCGCGCTGCTGGTCATCGCCGCGCAGGCTGAACTGCACCGACGCCGGATCGAGCTTCAGGCCCGCATCGCCCAACGCACGCTCCAGCGCCCGCACGTCCGCCCGCAGCATGTCCAGCGTCTCGGGACGGTCGGCCTGGATCACGAGGGTGACGCGCCCGTCGCCGAATTCGGCCTCCACCCTGACCCGCCCCAGCTCGGCCGGGCTCAGATCGATGCGGAGTTGGCTGCGCCCGGCATGCACGACCCGGACGACCTGCTCCGCGACCTGGACCGCGGCGGGCACGGGAGCCCGTGGAACCGCAGGCGGATCGGCACGGTCGGTGATGCCGGCACTTCGCGCGACGGCCTCGCCGAAGGCGGGTACCTGCGTGGCCGCCGGCGTGCCGGGCCGGATGTCGGCCACGGTTCGCGGCACCCCGACGGCAGGTTTCTCCGCGGCCTGGGCGACGGCGCCGGCGTTGCGTGCGCTCCTGATCGGCGGTGTCGGCACCTGGGGCGCCGGCGCTTCCACGCCTCCATCTCCCCCGGCCGACGGCAAGGCCCCTCCAGGTACGGCTTGCAAGCCGGCACTCGCGGACGTGGTGGTTCCGGGCTGGGCGGTAACGATCGGAACGGGCATGGCGCCCGGCAGCGGGACGGGCATGGGTGCCGGCGCGTGGAGCGGGACCTGAAGAATACCGGCAGCCGCGGCGCCGTCCGGAAAGGCGGGGGAGACCGACGTCGCGGTCTCCGCGCCCGCCGGGGGCGGCGGCGCGAGGTCCCCCGTCGGGGCCGGAGCCGTGGGGGCCGGTGCTGCCGGGACGGCCACACCGGCCGTCATCCGGACAGGGGGCGCTTCCGGCCGAGGCTCTGGCTGGGGTCCGGCCGGTTTGGCGGATCGGGCCGGCGGCGGGCGGCCGGAGTCGGGGGGCCGCCGCTCGACCTCGTCGACGGCGTCGTCGAACCGGCTCCCGGCCTGGGCCTGGTCGCCTGTCGCGTTCGGCGGCATCTGCCGCTCGGGCCTGCCCGCCACGACGGCGAAGATGTCGTCCATCACCTGAAAGCCTCCAGCCGTTGGATGGCGGGAAGCTTAGCGGGGAAAGAATAAAGGCGGGTTTAGGTTCGGCTGCGCAGGAAGGGGAAACCCGTCATGCATGACCCATGGGAGGCACGTCCATCAGCTCGCGCACCTTGGCCATCCGCTTGAAGACGGCCTTGTGCTCCAGCCCCTCCGGAACGTCGCAGGCGTAATCCACGAGATCCGCCCCTTCGCTCATGTAGGTGAGCAGGTCGTGCAGGCGCGACAGGGCCTCCTGGTCGGCGAACTCCATCGCCTTCTCGAGCAGGTCGTGCAGTTCGGTCGCGATCCGCGTGTGCCCGTCCATTCTCTCCCTCCCCATGGCCCCAGGAGACGATCCCAGCCTACGAAGCAGCCTAGCACGCAAATGATTAAAAGACCGCGAAAGTTTACCTCGACCGCGATCGGCATTTCCCTGGAAAGCGCCCCGACCCGCAGATCCTTACCGGCTTTCGGCCACGGAATGGGTGGCAATTTTGGGACAACCCCTGAGAGTTACCTCGTTCTAGAGAGATTTTGGGCAACCTGATGGGCGTATTGCACGAAGAACACCGCCGGAGTGATGAAGTCAGTATTGGTTAATGAATTACAAACACAGGACCAACTCGGCTGAACTTCGTGAACACTCTTTAAAGCTGATATAAACATAGCATTTTATATACTCACCACAAAACTGCTGGTTCGCTTGACACGAAATTTCGGAGATGTTGTTATCGAAAGGATAGAAAAACCAACAACAATTGTAAATTTTTACTCATCCCAGCACGAACGCCCGACGAAGCATCTTTGGAGAACCCAATGCGCGTCCTTCTGATCGAGCAGGATAGCGGCATCGCCGCCGCGGTCGCCCGCGAACTCAAGAAGACCAGGATCGACCTGGAAATCACGGAATGCGCCGACACGGACGGCCTTGGCGCCGGTTCATCGGGAACGCTGGACGACTACGACGCCGTGGTGGTCGGCGGCATTCCGGACCAGGCGGACCAAATCTCCGCCCTGCGCCAAGGCGGCGTCAACTCCGCGATCGTCTGCCTGCTCGACTTCCGGTGCACGGCCTCGACCATCGAGCTTCTGCGCAACGGCGCCGACGACGTGCTGGTAAAGCCGATCAACGGCGGAGAGATTCGCGCGCGGATCGAGGCTGCCCGCCGGCGCGCCCACGGCCACAACACCAACGCGCTGACGATCGGCCGCGTCACCGCCTATCTCGACGGGCGCGATCCCGAGGTCGACGGCGTGCGCCTTCGCCTCAGCCATCGGGAGCACGCGATATTCACGGTGCTGGCGCTGAACCACCGTCGCGTCGTATCGAAGGAGCGGATCTACGAGGCGGTCTATGGCCTTTCCGGCTCCGATCCCCTCGACAAGGTGATCGACGTGTACATTTGCAAGCTCCGCAAGAAGCTGGGGCAGGCCGCCGGCGGAAAGTATATTGAGACCGTCTACGGCCGGGGCTACAAGCTCGAGGCGCCGACGGAAGAGGACGCGGATCCGGTGCAGGTGAACGGCCCGTCTCCTCGCGCGCATGCCTATCCCGTCCTCTCCCTGGCGACCGTGGCCGGTGCATGACCGGCGCGACGTCGCGCGTGATCCGGTGTTGAACGGACATGCCGCAGACACGAGGACATGCAGGAATGGCGAAGCGGAACCGCGAGCCGGCGGACGAGCCGAAGACCGGAGACGAGATGCTGCACCGGCTGCGCCGCGGGGACGCTCCCACGGCTCCGGGCGAGAAGGTGCCCAATAGCGGCACGCCCGACGATCCCGGCCAGGGCGTGCCAGACACCGTGCGCTGACGGGACGATCGCCGTCCGTGACGCCGGGGCAGTGGCACTGTTGCTTGTTCTCCGCGTAGCGATGGAGGCGAGCATGGCCGAACCGAAGAACCCGCGAAGAAAGAGAGCCCAACCGCGGACCGACGAAGAGCGGACGGGAAACCCGGACGCCGGTTCCGAGAAGCTGGATCCGGACCGCACGCCCGGCGACGGCACCCTCCAGGGCTCCACTCCCGCCGGCCTGACGGTCGACGAACTGCTCGACCGCGCCGAAGCGCCCGGCCAGACCAACGATACCGGCACCGGGTGACCCGCGCCGTGACGTGAGGGAGGATCATCCACGTTACAGACTGGTAACCGGGACAGGAAGACGGGCAGAGCCGGCCGGCACGGGGGATCGGCACCCCCGGTCGCGGGCCCGCCGGTCACAGCGAAGACAGCGAGCGGGCGACGGCCTCCTTCACCAGATCGCCCATGCGGTTCCTGATCTTTTCCATCTGGTCCCGTATGATGGCGATCGCATCCTCCTTCCTGCCGAGCGTCAGCAGCCTCGCCAGTTCCGCGGTTCCTGCCGCGAGTTCCCTCAGCACCGCCTCGTCCTCGAGGTCGAGCAAGCGGATGTAGCGTGTTTCCAGGATGAATTTCCGGATCGCCGATACCGCTATCTCGTTGCCGGAAAGAGAGGCGATCCGCTCGTAGAGCTGCTCCAGAAACGTCGCCTGGGCGATCCTCACTTCCTCGGCAACGGGGCCCACCTTTCCATCGGCACCGTACTCCAGCTCCGGGGGGTGCTGCAGCCTGTCGGACGAAAACGCCTTCGCGCTGTTCTCGATCGAGTACTTGAGAAGCATGAAAGCGAATTCGTAGCGCGCCATGAGGTCCTCCGTCCTCAGCGGCCTCGTGAAGAATCCCTTGTTCGGTACCGAGACGATCCATCCTTCGACCGAAAGCCGGATCAGCGCCTCGCGCGCCGGCGTGGAGCTGATTCCAAGCTTCTCCGCCAGCGCCTTCGCCTGGATCTGCATGCCGGGCGGAAATACGTTGCAGGCGACCATACTTCTGATACGAGCATAAGCGTCTCGGGTTTCCTTGCGAGCACCTTGAAAATCCGCTGTCGGATCGAACGATCCGTGGTTGCTGCCCGGCTGCATACCTTACTCCTCTTTGCGACGCGCTCCCATGTTCCAGCGACCGCACGCCCCCTTCCGCAGGGCCAGTCGCGTCCACCGTTCACGGTTGGATGGTTTTATTCTCGGGGCACCGTAAGTAATTTTTTTATGCGAAAACCGACAACGCACAAAAAGAATACAATGATGTGGAATACTATGTTGTGCTATTTCGAAATATGACTTACACATTCTTGAATACATACCTCGTGATCAAAATATATTCTATAATATATTATCAAAAGATACTTGCGTTGTATCCTAATGTTGTTCACTCTACGAAGCGTCACAGGCGACAGATCCCGTGGAAGGGCTGAATCGGCTGACCATATAGGCGCCTTCTACTCGGCATCGTCACCCACCCGAGGGCACCTAACCCATCGGTGGCCAGCTACCAACGTTCAAGTTCTTGGTGTTGTAAATGTCGCATGGCACTACTGGGCACAGAGACAGTTCGAGGACCTGGAGCGGACCAACCTTGACCTCCGACTTCTGCCCACAATCAGGAACAAAATATAATAGACTTCCTGATGGCAGGTAGATCACCTATTAGCAGCCGATTTCAGTACGAAAATTTTATCCACAGAATACAATCAACTTTCAACCAATTTGCTCCCCCGGAATCTGTACCGGGTTGATTACGATCTTTCCTGCACGATAGTTATTTTCCGGCGACTTCATGCATAAATGAACATCGAATCTCCGGGTCCGGCACGACTACTCACGACTATTTAAAAAATTTGAAAAGAAATGACGGGGAGGACCGAGGGATGAGCGCGCACTGAAGCGCAACGCGCCCGGGTGCAAGTGACGCACAGGCGTAAACCGACAGAACTTCTTCTCGACGAGTGGGACGCGGCAGGAGCCGGTATGCCCGGCACTCCCGCCCCGCCGCTCCTTTTCCACGACCATGCCCGCGCGTGGCCGTACCGGTAAAAATTTGCCGAGTATTCGGCAAACAAACGACGGAGGTGGAGTTTCGACATGCCTGATTTTCAAGTCTTCCGGCCCATGAACTGGGACGGTCTGGTGCACGAGTACGACCTCGACGGTTCGCGGCTCCTACCCTGGCCGAACTATCCGATGCCCTTCAGCGGCGCCTGGTGCGTCGTGCGGCCTCACACCAAGACCGAGGCGCACACCCAGATCGACCAGGAAGTCTTCATCGCCATGAAGGGGACCGCGAAACTCGTGATCGGCGACGACGTGCATCCCTTCACGTTCGGCGACATCGCCGCCATCCCGAAGCACCTCAACCACTATGTCGAGAACGACACCGACGAGGACTTCCACTTCTACGTCGTGTGGTGGGACGAGGATCACGCCAAGAAATACCTATCGACGATGAAAGAGACCCCTGATGCCGGCAAACCCTAAGCTGATCGTCACCATCACGCCTCCGACCCCGAACGGCGATCTGCACATCGGGCACATCGCCGGCCCGTTCCTCTCGGCGGACGTGTTCACGAGGGTGCAGCGCCAGCAGGGATACGACTGCGTGTTCGTGTCCTATTCGGACGACTACCAGTCCTACATGAAGCGCAAGGGGCTGGAAGTCGGGCGCGATCCGATCGAGCTCGCGAACGAGAACACGGGACGCATCAAGGCGACGCTCCAGGCGGCGGACATCGACATCGACCACTGGATGTCGTCCTACGGCAATCCGTACTTCCTCCAGGCGGCCCAGGAGATCCACGAAGCCGCCTCGCGCAGGGGGGCGATCCAGCGCCACAGCTCCCAGGAGCCGTTCTGTCCGAAATGCCGGACCTGGGGCTACGAGGCGTTCGGGCGCGGGAACTGCAACTACTGCGGCGTCGATTCCGATGCCAGCCAGTGCGAGAACTGCGCCTACCCGCCCGAAGCGTCCCTCATGAACCCGTTCCGGTGCAAGGTCTGCGGCGGCGACTTCGAGTGGCCCTCGATGGAACGCGAGTTCCTTCAGATGGCGCGCTACGAGGAACACCTGCGCGGCATCTACCACCGCAAGCCGATCCGCCGGCCCATGGACGCCTGGGCGGACGAGGTGTTGCGCAGCGGCCCCCAGGAATGGGGGATCACGCGCCCCGAAGAAGCCGGCCTCGACCTCGAGCCGGACGGCTCGCGCCGGCTGCACACGTGGTTCCTGGGGATCTGCGGCTACATCGCGGCCGTCCATGAATATGCGGAGAAGATCGCCGGCAAGCCGGAGATCTACGAGGAGTTCTGGAAGCGCGACGACGTGCGCCTCGTGCATTTCCTCGGCCACGACTGCGCCTACAGCCACATGGTCGTGTATCCCGCGCTGCTGTCGAACCTGGAGGGCGGCAAGCCGGTCCCGCAGTTCTATCCCAACCAGTTCATGAAGCTGAACGGGAAGAACCTGTCGACCAGCCGCAACCATGCGATCTGGGCCAAGGACCTGATCGCCGAGTACGGCGCGGACGCGTCCAGGCTCTACCTGGCCCTGGTTGCGCCCGAGGAGTTCGAGAGCAACTTCGACGTCGAGACGTTCCGCACCTGGCACCGGTCGGTCTTCGTCGAGACGATCGGAGCGCTGATCGACCGCGCGCGGCGGGAGCGGACGGCACTCCCGCCTGCGGCGATCGGCGTGGACGACGAGGCCCTCCTCGCAGGCTTCCGCGAGCGCTGGCGGACTGCCGCGGGCGTCGACACCTTCTCCATGCGCGCCCTGGCCCAGATCGTCCTCGATCTCGTGGCGATCGGCCGCGACCGCATGGCCGTCGGCAACCCCGTCGCGCACATCGTCGAGCAGATCGGCACGCTGGGCAGCGCCCTGCATCCGGACCTGTCCGAGCGCATCGCCGAGGCGGTGGCCCCTGCCAGCGCACCGGCCCAGCCCCGCGAACCGGCCGAACTCGGCGGCTCGATCTGAGCGCAACCGCGACCGGACCATCGATGGGAACCGCCGATGAAAGCTTCGTTTGACACCATCGTCCTCGGGGGAGGGGTCGTGGGGGCGTGCGTCGCCGCCGCCCTCGCCGAACTCGACCTGAACGTCGTGCTGGTCGACAGGGGCTGCATCGGCGGCCAGGGAGCCAGCCGCTATTCCGGAGGGATCGTCCGGCTTTACGACCCGGACGACCGCATCCAGGCACTCGCGGTCCATTCCTTCGGACGGATGACCGACACGCCGGTGGGCAGGGCGTTCGCGTCCAGCATCGTGACCACCGGCGTCTACTACGCGCTCGACGAGCGGCCGGCCGACGAGGCCCTGGAGTTCGGCCGCGACGACGAGGCGGACATCTATCGAGGCCGCATCGTCTCCAGGCATGCGGCCTTCGAAGCCACCGGCGCCGTCGACCCCAGGGGAGACGGCCCCGTCATCTGGGAACCGGGCGGCGGCTACGGCGACGTCCGCGCCAGCGCCCGCGCGGTGATCCAGCATCTGAGACGGACCGGCACCGTCCTGGAGAACGCCGCGCCGCGCGAGGTCGAGGACCGAGGCGACTCGGTCGTCGTCCACTTCGACCTCGGCTCGATCTCGGCCCGTTGCGCGGTCGTCGCAACCGGCGCATGGGCGAACGGGCTGCTGCCCGGGCATCCGACGGTGGCGCGCAGCATCCCGATGGTGCGGATGCACTGCGGCCGGAACGTCCCCACCCCGGTGATCGACACCGGTGCAGCGTCCTACATGGTCCCGGCCGGCCGCGGCTTCGTCCAGGTCGGTTCCCGGGCAAGGAGCGAAGCCGACGGGCCCGACGCCCTCGGCTACGACGACGACGCGATCGTGGCGGACGCATGCGAACGCCTCGCGCGCATCACCGGCCAACCGGCCTTCGGCGACCCGGTCGACATCGTGCGTGGCTTCGACGGCTACACCGGGGACGGACGCCCGCTGCTCGGCCGCGTCGGCGAAGGCCCGCTCTTCGCCGCCGTCGGCTTCTCCGGAATCGGCTACAAGCTGGCGGTCGGCGCGGCGACATTGCTCGCCCGGCAGGTCGAGCGCGCATTGCGCGGCGGAACGCCGTCCGAACGCGAGACGGAGTTGTGCGCGCCCTTCGACCCGAGCCGGTTCCATGCGGTGCGGGCCGGCGCGCGCCAGGTGCCGGAGATGCCGCGATGAAGAAGTTCGTCGTCGGCGTGAGCGCCTGGCTCGATCCCGGCTGCACGGTCCATGCCCAAACCCTACTGCGTACGCTGACGGTCGCGATCGACTGGTCTCCCGGCGTCTCGAACCTGTCGTTCGTCTACGGGAACGACGAAGCGACGGCCACGACCGCGGCCGAGGTCGCCCACCGGTTCACGGCCGAGGGCGTCGACGCCGTGATCGGGCCCTTCGGCTCCGGAGCCCTCATGGGAGCGGTCGAAGCCTACGAAGCGGCAGGGATTCCGGTCATAGCACCGGCGGCGACGATCGATCTGCCGAGACGCTACTCCAATCTTTTCAGGATTTGCCCCAACGACAGGCTCCTCGCCGCCGAAGTGGCGCGTCGGGTCCGGGAGCGTGGCTTCGAGCGGGTGGCGGTCCTCTCGGACGACAGCATCCACTACCGGGGCCTGCGGGACCGTATCCACGCGCTCCTGGAGAGCACCGCGGCCGATGACGGCGGCGAACCGGGAGTGGACGCCATCATCTACACGGGGCGCCTCAAGCCCTCCAACGAATGGCTGAAGACCGAGCGCGCGTCCGGAATGATGCTCCCGGTAATCATGACGGACGACGCCGCGGCTGCCGACCTGCTGGACGGCGTCGACGATCCCGGAGACCTGGAAGTGGTGGGTTTCCCGACCGCGCACCAGATCCCCGGCGCCGCGGTAATGGCTGCCCGATACCAGCGACACTACCGCAGCCCGCCGCCGATCTATTTCCTCGAGGTCCTGGCGGCGATAGAGGCGGTCGCGCAAGCCCGGCGCAGCAGCCGCCCGCTGGCACAAAGCCTTTCCAGCGGCACCTTCCTGACGGTCTTCGGCCCCACGCGCTTCGTCGACGGCGAGCGGGTCTCCGCCACCCTGGCCCTCTGGGCGCCCGGTCCGGACGGCAGGCTGCAGTCGCGCTCGGTCATCGAACCCGCCGGCCCGTGATCGGGCGTACCGCCGGGAGCCCATCCCCCCACCGCTCGACAAGTCGGAGACGTTGAATGCAGGCTGGCAGAGCCAGGAAAACGGACACGGTCGTCATCGGCCGCGATCCACTCGGGATCGCGCTCGCCGGCGCAACCGCGGTGCGGGTCGAGGAACCGGCGGCGCTCTTCCCCGTCATCGAGCGCAGCACCGTCACCGGCATCGAAGTCGCCGGACCCGGCGGCAGGATCCTGACGGACCGCGCGGTCCTGTCGTCGGGCCGGCATCCGCACATTCCCGAGGCCTTCGTCCCGCATCTGGGCCAGAAGGTCTTCCACGAATCGGAGTTGGCTTCCCGCATCCGCGCGTTCGGGCCGCAGATGCCGGTGCGCTGGCTCGTCCTGGGATCGATGCCCGCCGTTGCCGATGCCGCCGGCCGTCTTCGCGACCACCGGCCCGACGTGCTGGTCGACACGGCGGCCGGCGTGGAGCGCGTCACCGAAGCCGGCGGCTTCTACGACGTGGTCTTCCGAGACGACGCCGACGGGCGCCCCCGATTCCTGCCCGTCGACGCCGTCCTGCTCGCCACGGGCTACGAGCAGCCGCGCATACCGCCCCTGCTCGCGGAATTCCTGCCCTGGCTGCGGACGACCGAGGACGGGGGGATGGCCGTCGACGGTGACGACAGGGTCCGTTTGCGGGAGCCCGCACGGATCGAGATCTTCGTCGTCGGCTGCTCCGTCAGCCCGCCGGGCACCTACGAGACGCCGTTCGCGCGAGGGGCCGCGACCCGCATGGAGCGGATCCTGCTCTCAGCATCCAAGAAGACGCGCGAATCCACCCACTAGTACCAGAAGTTCAGAGAAGACCGCTCCCAAGTCCTGCGGTCTCCATGGAGGCGAAAAATGATGGCGGACCTGACGTCATTAACGGGAGACCACAATTTTGTCGGCCTTCCCGGACTGGGCGTCGAAAACCTGTACTTGAAGCTCGAGCATCTCAACCCATCCGGATCGATCAAGTTCAAGACTGCGCTCGGTCTGATCGGAAGCTGCGAAGATGCGGGCATCATCCGAAACGATACGATCCTAATCGAATCCTCCTCGGGAAACCTGGGCGTCGCGCTCAGCGTGATCTGCGCGGCTCGCGGCTATTCCTTCACCTGCGTCGTGGATCCCAACGTCAATGCCCAGAACGTGGAGCGCATGAAGGCGCTCGGGACCAACGTCGTCCGCATTACCGAGGAGGACGAAAACGGAGGCTTCCTGGGAACCCGCCTCGCCTACATCCGGGGCCTGCTCGCCTCGGATTCCCGCTATCACTGGCTGAACCAGTACGAAAACCCCGCGAACGCCGCCATCCACGCGAAGACCACGGCAAAGGCGATCGACGTCGCCTTCGACCGGCTCGACTATCTCTTCGTCGGGGTGGGCACCGCGGGGACGCTGATGGGCTGCATCCAGCGCTTCGCCCGGACCCGCCCGCACCTGAAGATCGTGGCCGTCGACAGCGCGGGGTCGGTCACCTTCGGCCTGCCGCCCGGCAAGCGCTACATCCCCGGCCTGGGTTCCAGCCAGCCGCCGAAGATCTTCCGCCCGGACGGCCTGCACGCCCTGGTCACGGTCCCGGAAGAGGCAGCCGTCGCGACCTGCCGCCATCTCGCCTGCCGGAGCGGAATCCTCGCCGGCGGCTCGACGGGCACCGTGCTGTCCGCCGTCCAGGCGTGGCGGGACAGGTTCACGGCTTCCGACGTCGTGGTCGCCATCGCTCCCGACGGCGGCACGCCCTATCTCGGCACGATCTATGACGATGCCTGGGTGAGCGAGCGTCTCGGCCCCGAAGCCCTCGCCGCGTGGCCCGAGAACCCGGCCCTGGCGCGCTGCGTCACCGTCACTCCCCGGATCATCGATACCAAGGAAGCACAGCATGCATGATATGCGCATCATCCCCGGCCATGTCGTCCTCGACGTCCTGCGCCGGAGGGGTGCCGGCATCGTCGACCTGGTGGCGGATACCTACCTGCTCCACGGCCGCAAGGAGACGATCAACCCGGACAGCTACTTCCTCCGGTTCCCGGACAACGAGTTGAACCGGATCATCGCCCTGCCGTCGGCGCTTCTGGACGAGAATCCCGTTAGCGGGATCAAATGGATCGCGAGCTATCCCGGCAACGTGCGCGACGGCCTGCCACGCGCCTCGGCCGTGATCATCCTCAACGATGCCCGGACGGGCTTTCCCACGGCCTGCATCGAAGGGTCGCAGATCAGCGCGCTGCGAACCGCGGCTTCGGCCGTGCTGGGAGCCGACCGGCTGCGCGCTCCCGACCGGCCGTACCGGAGCATCGGCGTGATCGGCGCCGGCATCATCGCGCGCAACATCCTGGAGACCTACAAGCTCCATTCCGGCACGGTGGACGAAGTGCTGGTCCATGACCTGGACGAGGCGAGCCGGCACTCGCTGTCGGCCTTCGTCCGCGACACGCTGGAGATGCCGAGCCGCACGGTCGACACGATCGCCGAGGTATTCGCGGCGGACCTCGTCGTGCTCGCGACCTCGGCGGGCAAGCCCTACATCGAGGACCGCTCCCTGCTGAGGCCCGGCCAGGTGGTCCTGAACATTTCCCTGCGGGACCTGAGCCCCGAGATCATCCTCGACAACTGGAACATCGTCGACGACGTACAGCACTGCCTCAAGGCCAACACCTCGCCGCACCTTGCCGCCCAGAAAGCCGGCAATCACGATTTCGTCGCCGGAACGATCGCGGACCTGCTCCTTGGCAGGATCGAGCCCGACCGTAGCAAGGCGTCGATCTTCTCGCCCTTCGGCCTCGGCGTGCTCGACCTGGCTCTCGCCAGGGTGGTCCTGGCGGAGTCCGACTGGTACAGCGGCACGCTGACCGTGGCGGACTTCTTTCCCGAGCTGCGCCGATGGGAGTCCGTGGCATGAAGGGCAGGCGCTGCGAAACGGACCTCCGGCTCGCAATCGTCGGCCTCGGCTCGCGCGGGCTGACGATCTTCGAGCGGATCGTCTCCCTCGCGCGCAGCCGCCCCGAGCTGAACGTCGAAGTCGCGATCCTCGAGCCCAACGAACCGGGCATCGGCATCCACTCGCCGACGCAGCCCGACTACCTGAAGCTCAACACGGTCGCCTGCCAGATCACGATGTTCCCGGGGCTCCTGTCCGAGGAGCGGGGCGGCAGCCATTTCGGGCCGAACCTCTACGAGTGGTGCCAGTCGCGCGGCGATCTGGTTCCGGACGACCACGCACCGGACGTCCCGCCACGGCCCGTGCAGCCGATGGACTTCCTGCCGCGCCGGGTGCTGGGCGAGTACCTGTCCTGGTTCTTCGGCCATCTGATCCGCCAGGCGCCCAGCAATCTCACCTTGTCCTTGCATCGGACCATGGCCGAAGACATCCATCGCCGCGCGCAGGACGGCCGGTTCGCGCTCGTCGCGGAGAACGGGGCCTGCATCCTCGCGGACAGCATCTTCATCACGACCGGGCACGCGATCGAATCCTCGGGCTACGCGCCCGGCGGAATACGGCGACCGGCCTATCCCCTGCCCGGCACGCTGCGCGACATCAGAACCGGAGAGACGGTCGAGATCCATGGCCTCGGCCTGACCGCGATGGACGTCATGGTGGCGCTCGTTCACGAGTGGGGCGGATGCTTCCAGCGCGACGGGCAGGGTTCGCTGCGCTACCGCCGCTCGGGCCGGGAGGGGCGGCTGGTGTTCGTCTCGCGCAACGGCATGCCGTTCCGGGCCCGCCCGCAGACCCGCGTCTCCCGCCCCAGGCATCAGGCGGCTTTCCTGACCGCCGAGGCGATCGACGGCCTGCGCCGCGCCGCCGGCACCGAAGGGCTGGATTTCGAGGCGGACATCCTGCCCCTGATGCGGCTCGAGATGACCGCAGCGTACTATGCGGCCTGCGCCGCGCGGGGCGGAAACGAAGCGGACCCGGACGACATCGGTCCCCTTCTGGGGGATGCGAAGCGCAGGGGCGGGCTGGATGACGCGCTCGCGCGCCTGGCCTCGCGCTTCGGGGCTTTCGATCCGGACGATCACCTTCTCCTGCGCCTGCCCGCCGGCCTCGGCGGCGATGGATACCGGCGCTGGTTCCTGGACCAGCTGCGGGCCGACCTCGCCGCCAGCAGGAAGGGACTCGACGAAAGTCCCCTGAAGGCGGCGCTAGAGGTCTGGCGGGATCTCAGGGACGCGCTGCGGGCCGTCGTGGACGGCCGTGCGCTGACGCCGGCATCGCGGCGCCGGTTCTTCTGCACCTACGCGCCGATGATCAACCGGCTGGTCGCCGGGCCGCAATGGGAGCGAATCGCCGAATTCCAGTGCCTGATCGAGGATGGCGTGGCCGAGGTCGCTCTCCAGGCCGCCGTCGCCGATCCGTTCGGCGCCATGGGGCGGACGCAGGCGGACGCGAATGGCGACCGGGCCCGCGTGATCCGGGCCCATGTGCCCATGAGCGGGACGACGCGTCGTGACGCGCCGCTGCTGTGGAACCTGGCCCGCAAGGGGATCGTCTCCTCGATGCTGGCGGAGGCCGATGTCGATGGCGTCGCGGTCACTCCCGAGGGACGGGCCATCGCACCGGACGGAACCGTCAGCGACGGCATCTGGGTATTCGGCCCGCCGGTCGAGGGAGCGACCTACTACAACCACTACGTCCCTTCCCCCGGTGGCTTTTCCCGCGCCTACAACGACGCCCACCAGGCGGTGAAGACCTGCTTCGACCATGTGCCGACGAAGGAACGGCGGCTGGTCGGCTAGGCCGGCGAACGAAAGGCACCGGTCGGGGCGCGGGGGGACGGGACAGTTCGCGCGCGGCGGCGTGCAGTGCGGCCATACCGGCCGATCGACACGCCGTCCCGCGTCGCCCCGGGGCCCCTCAACGGTTGAAACCGCCGTCGATGCGCAAGGTGGTGGCCTGCATGTAGCCCGGGGCGAGCAGGAAATGGACGGCCTCGGCCACCTCCTCGGCCCGGCCGACCCGCCGAAGCGCCGTGCCGCCGACGACGTGATCGACCATCTTCGGCTCCAGGTCCGCGGTCATCCCCGTCCGGATGAAGCCCGGAGCCACCGCATTCACCGCGATCCCGGCACTGCTGTACTTGCGGGCAAGCCACTGCGTGAAACCGATCAGCGCTCCCTTGCTCGTCGCATAGGCCACCTGCCCCTCCTTGCCGACCACGCCGCCGAGCGAGGCGACGATCACGATGGCAGGGGCGTCCGCCTTCAGCAGAAGAGGAAGCGCCGCGCCGGTCAGCAGCATCGTCCCGAACAGATTGGTCCCCAGGACCTCGCGATAACGCGCCCGCTCCATCATGAGGAACGAGGCGTCGTCCGTCATCCCGGCATTGTTCACCAGGACGTCCAGTCCACCGAAGCGTTCACCGACCCGGCCCGGCAGGGCGCGGGCGTCCTTCGGGTCGGCGAGATCCGACTGGAATATCTCTATCTCGGCGCCTCGCGCACGCAACTCGGCCCGGACGCTCCGCGCCGCCTCACCATCGGCCCGGTAGCTGACGGCGACGCGATGGCCCGCCGCAGCCAGCCTTCGGGTGACAGCCAGCCCGATCCCCCGCGCTCCACCGGTCACCAGTATCGTCTTCGCCATCGCCCTCTCCAGGCTGGCCCGCTCGTCACGCCTCCGGTACGACCGGCGACAGGACGACCTCCGACTTGATCGAATTCGCGATGAAGCAGTTCTCGTGGGCCTTGCGATGCATCGCCTTTATTTCGTCCGTCGCGGGACTGGCCGCACCGCCGAAACGGACCTCCGGGCGCAAGGTAATCCGGGTGATCGCCCGCTTGCCGCCACCGATGGCCTCCATGATCCCGAACGGCTCGTCGCGGTAGGAGTCGACGACATGCCCCCTGGAGGCCGCGATGGCGAGGAACCAGAGCATGTGACAGCTTGACAGTGCGGCGACGAGGGCCTCCTCGGGATCCACGGCACGGCCGTCCGACATCGGTTCCGGCACGACGTCCGGCGAGGACGAGGCCGGTACCGTCACGCCGCCGTCGAACGTCCACGCGTGCTTCCGGCCGAACTTGCCGTCGACGAAGGGTTCGCCCGCGCGCTGCCAGCTGATCTCCGCGCGATATTCCGACATGCTCCCCTCCAGACGCAGCCCAGACGCACGCCTACCCCAAGAGGCCGAGTATGGAAGCGCGCGCGACCGTCGCCGTCTTGTTGGGGGTATCGAGCTTCATCATGGCATTCTTGACATGGAAGTTAACGGTGTTCACCGAAATTATCATGATTTCCGAAACCTCTTGAGCAGTTTTCCCATAAGAAGACCACTTCAGAACTTCGATTTCCCTGTTTGTCAATTTTTTTTCCATGGCGGCAACCTCCCCTTCCAGGTGGACAGTTGTCCTGTCGTTCGCGTCACTTCCCGCCGTGATCGGACGATTTTGCAACGACGTGCCGCGGCAGTCCGCATTGCCGTGCCTGCTCACGATTCCTGCCGTGCCACGGACGAATTCCGACCACGCAGCTCGGAAGATCCCTCCTTTTCAAACCATGCCCGAATAATAAGCCATTGATACCTTGTTAGCCACAAAAAATGACTTCGTTACAGGAAAATCAATTTTCTGAAAAAATGATTAACACATAAGTATTCACCGACACCACACCCGGATCTGCAGTTTTGGGCACTCAAATGACTTCCATTGACTGCAACCTCCTGCGTCCGCCTACGAAATTTCATTGCTTGCCGCCGCCATGCGGCAAATTTCCCTTTGATAACGCGACTTCCGGCCCGGCACCGCTCGCGCGAGCATCGTCTCCGACGGGTGGAGCGGGCTGCGGCCAGGACAGGTCGACGGGAGCGGGACGGCGAAGGCGGCGGCCGGATGACCGGCCGCCGCCGGTTCTTACCGGCACATCGCCAGCAGGTTCATAGCCGGCAGGTAGACCGCGGGGTCGAGATAGGCCGAGAAGATCAGCGCCGTGAAGGCGATGGCCGTCCCGGCAGCAAACCCTCGGAGCGCATATCGCAACAGCATCGTTCCCCCTTACGCCGGCTGCGCCACCGGCCTGGTGCTGGTCACATTTGCATCGTTGATCGGCAGGTGCATGACCGCCGCGAACACGCCGAGCGCGATCGCGCCGAACCAGACAAGGTCATAGGACTGGGTCGCATCGAAGACATACCCGCCCAGCCAGACGCCGAAGAACGAGCCCACCTGGTGACCGAAGAAGACGAAACCGAACAGGGTCGTAATGTAGCGTACACCGAAGATCTGCGAGATGAGGCCGGTCGTCAGGGGCACGACACCCAGCCAGAGCAGCCCCATGACGAAGGAGAAGATATAGGTGCTGGCCGCCGTCAGCGGAAACGCGATGAAGAGGGCCATCGCCACCGCGCGCGTGGCATAGACCGCCGAAAGGACGTATTTACGGCGCAGGAACCCGCCGAGATAGCCGCCGAGATAGGTCCCGACGATGTTGGAGAGCGTGATGAGCGCCAGCGCGATGCTCGCCTCTCTCGGTCCCAGGCCGCCATCGATCAGGTAGGCGGGCATGTGGCTGGCGATGAAGGCGAGCTGGAAGCCGCAGGCGACGAAACCGAGGTTGAGCAGCAGGAACCCCCTGTGGCCGCCGGCTTCGCGAATGGCCTGCATCATGGACTGGTTCCGGGTGCCTTCCTGACGTTCCCCTTCCGGATCGTCACGCATCCAGACCACCAGCGGCGTCAGGACGACCATCACCACGGCCAGCACCACCAGCGTCGACACCCAGCCCATGCCATCGAGCAGGCCCTGGGCCAGGGGCACCATGGCGAACTGGCCGAGCCCGCCGATCGCGCCGGCCACGCCCAACGCCCAGCTCCGGTGCTCAGGCGGGAAGATCCGGCTCAGCGTCCCGTATACGGCGCCGAACGCGGTCCCCGACAGGGCGATGCCGATCAGGACGCCGTTGCCCATCAGGAACAGACCCGTCGTCTCGGAGTTGGCCATGACGAACAGCCCGAGCGCGTAGAGCAGCATCCCGGAAATCAGTACCTTCAGCGAGCCGAACCGGTCGGCGATCATGCCCGTGAAGGGTTGCGCCAAACCCCAGATCAGGTTCTGCATCGCGAGCGTGAACGCGAAGGACTCGCGCGACCAGCCCTGGTCGAACGTGATGGGGGGCAGGAAGAGACCCTGCACGTGCCGCACCCCCAGGCTGGAGCCCATGATGACGCCGGCTGCCAGTACGATCAGCCAGCGCCGCGCCCAGATGCGTTCCGTTCTCGTCATATATCGTTTCCTCGTCGTTACTTCACCGGCCCTGCAGAGCAAGGGACCGGTCGAGCGGGTGCCGGAAGCTCGAAGACGGGCCGGCCGCGACAATGGTCCCGGGCGCCCCGTCGGGAACTTTCCCGGTCCTCAGCCACGCCAGCGGGATCGGCCACAAGGCCTTCTCGAAGCGGCTATGGAAGAAGGCGAAATGGCCGATCTCCGGCTCGCCGATCGACTCGGGCGAAATCCGCAGATGCGTCGTCGGGCTGTTGCGGAAATATGCCAGCAGCCGCTCGACCGCGGCCACGGTGCCGAAGTCGTCGTCGCTTACGCCGACCGCAAGCGTCGGGGCGGTGACGGCGGCGAATTGCCTGACGAGGTCCTGCCGGTCCGCCGGCCCGAGCGCAAGGGCGCCGCGACGGCAGATGTCCTCGATGCGTGCCCAACTGAAGCCCCAGTCGCGCACCACTCCCTTCGGCGTGTCCTCGAGCCAGCCGAGCCGCTTGCCAGGGAAGTAGCCGAGCACCGCCGTCAGCGCCGGCATCGCGACATGCCACTTGGCCAGCATCCTCAGGCGTCTGCGGTAGTCCCGCCAATGGGCGAACTGGGCACCCATGGTGAAGATGCGGCGGATGAGGTGGTTGGACGGGGCGAGACCGATCACGAAGCCCCCGACGCTGTGGGCGACGACATAGATCGGCTGGCCGGGAAACGACCGGTCCGCGAAACGCAGGACCGCATCGAAGTCCAGGTATCCCCAGTCGAGCCAGGAGCCCTGGAAGCCGCGCAGCGACGCGGGGCGCGACTCGCCGATGCCACGGTAATCGTACACGATGGCGTCGAAGCCGTTCGCGAACAGGAACGCCGCAAACCGCATATAGTACCGGCACCGCACGGAGGTGGCGGCGCTGACGATTACGACAGGCCGCTCCCCGGCAGGGCCGGGACAGCGCCAGAAGAAGCCCCTGATCGCGTAGCCGTCCGCTGCCCGCGCGGTGAAGGCCTCGGGCTCGACGGCGCCGCGCTCTGTCGCAGTTTCCTTTCGCGCCTCGGACATGTCCCGACACTCCCGCTTTCCGGACCGATTACAGCCCGCGTCCGGGGCAGCTTCAATCGACAATTGCGCCCCGGTCGCATGTCGAGACGGAATGTCATCCGCCGCCTCCGGTCCTCGCGGTTGACACCGGCCGGCACAGGAGCCACGTTTTCCTGGATCGAACGCATGAGGATCATGAATGCGTGGACCGATCACCCGCTTGGCCTCGCTCGACCTTGCCCGCTGCTTCGTCGCGGTCGGCCGGCGCATGAGCATCACGCTGGCCGCCCGGGACCTGTGCCTGACCCAGTCGGCGGTCAGCCGACAGGTCCACGCGCTGGAAGAGGCGCTGGGCGTCCGGCTGCTGAACCGAGGCTACCGGTCCATCTCCTTCACTCCGGAAGGGGAGAGGCTGTTTCGCGTCGCCGATGCCGCCGTGCAGCAGATCCAGGATGCCTTCGCGGCTCTGGCCAACCGGCCGGAGCGGCTGCCGGTGACCGTCACGGCAAGCATCGGGGTGACGGCGCTTTGGCTGCTGCCCCGGCTGGGCGACTTCCAGCGACGCCATCCGACCATCGGCATCCGGCTGGCCGCAAACAACAAGCTGCTCGACCTTCAGGCGGAAGGAGCCGACCTGGCGATCCGCTACTGCACCGCGCGCAACGCCCCACCCGGATCGGAGCGCCTGTTCGGCGAAGCGGTCGTGCCGGTGGCCCATCCGTCGCTGGGGGCGCTGGACCTCGGCTCGCCGGCGGCCATCGAAGGCCAGGTCCTGCTCGAGTTCGACGATCCGGGCCGTCCGTGGCTGCAATGGGCCGACTGGCTGAAGGCGGCGGGGCCGGTCAAGCCCAAGGCCATCCTGAGCTTCAACCAGTACGACCAGGTGATCCACGCAGCCCTCGCCGGACAGGGCATAGCACTCGGCCGCCTTCCGCTGGTGGAGCCGATGCTGGCTGACGGCCGGCTCGTCGTGTTGCCCGGCGAGCGGCAGGACGAGCCCGACGGCTACGCCTACTGGCTGGTCCGGGCCGACCCGATCCCGCGCCCCGACGTCGGCGCCGTCATCGAATGGATCACCGGCGAGGCGAGGCGCGCCGGGACGGCACCGTGACGCCCGCGGCCTACTCGAAGAAATCGATCCTGCGGCCGATCTCCGCCTGGACGGGCTCGACGATGCGCAGCATCACCGCCCAGGTGCCATGCATGTCGAGCTCGAGGCGGGCACGATAGGAGCCCGGCGGTCCGGCGGGGACGGCGTCCACCGGCCGGATGTTGTGGGCCATCGGCATCAACGGCATGTCGGCCCGCACCGTGAACCGGGCATCGGGCACGGGCGCGCCCGTGCCCGGCTCCACCAGCGCGATCACGCAGTCGTAGACCGGGCCGCCGCCGGCCGGCGTACAGTCGATCCGCGCATCCAGGGGCTCCGCCGCGGCGGCCCCGGCGGCAGCCGTGGCGGCAGCCGCGGCGAGGAGCGCGGTGATCAGCATCCGTCCCATGCGTCAGCCCACGCTCCGGCCGATCGAGCCGGCGATGATGATCTTCTGGATTTCGGAGGTCCCCTCATAGATCCGCAACGAGCGGATCTGCCGGTACAACGTCTCCGGGACCGAGCCCGCGACCAGCCCGGCGGCGCCGAAAAGCTGGACCGTGTCGTCGATGACCTTCGCGGCGCCGTCGGTCGCATGCAGCTTGGCCATGCTGGCATGCGCGGCGACGTTCCGGCGGCCGGTGTCGAACTCCCAGGCGGCGCGTGCGACGAGCAGGGATGAGGCGTCCAGGAACACCGCCATGTCGGCGAGCTTGTCCTTCGTCATCTGCGCCTGGATCAGCTTAGAGCCGGCGACGGTACGGTTGCGCGCCCATTCCGTCGCCGCATGGAAGGCCTTCCGGGCGAAACCGATCGCGGCCGAGCCGACGGTGACGCGGTAGAGGTTGAGGATTTCCATCGCGTACTTGAATCCCATGCCCGGCTCGCCGATCACCGCGTCGGCCGGCAGGGCGCAGTTCTCGAAGGACAGGCTGGCGAAGGCGCGAGGCGCGAGCAGCTCGATGCCGGTCGCCGTGAGGCCCGGGGTCTCCTTCGGCACGAGCAGGAAACTCAGCCCCAGGCCTCCGGGCCCCTCGCCCGTCCGGACCAGGGCCGCGTGCAGGTCGGCGATGTTGCCGTTGGAAACCCAGGTCTTGACGCCGTCGATCGCGAAACCGTCCGGCCCCCGTTTCGCCTCCAGCGCCATCGCCGCGAGGTCGGACCCGCCCTGCGGCTCCGACAGGGCGAGCGAACCGATGATCCGCCCCTCGGCGAAGCCGGGCAGAAACGCCGCCTTCTGGTGCCGCGACCCGAACCAGGCGATCGGAGCCGCCGCCAGCCCCTGGATCGCAAAAGCGAAATCGGCGAGGTCGTCCATATAGGCGAGCGCCTCACGGATCAGGCACAGCGAGCGGATGTCCGGACGTTCCCGGCCGTCCGGCGGGGTGACGGCATGGGCGAGCCAACCCTCCCTGCCCAGCAGTTCGGTGTAGTGGCGGCTGCGCTCCGGCGCGCTGGTTCCGGCGAGGTCGCGCACGAGGTGCGCGTGATCGGCCACCCACGCTTCCAGCGTGGCCGCGAGTGCACGATGGCCCTCGTCGAAGAGCGGCAGGTCCAGGATCGACGGATCGAATATCTTCATGATGCGCCCTTTGCCTCCCCGGCCGGCTGGTCCGGCGTATGCCTGCCGGCGCGCCCGGCCCATGCGCGCAGACGGTTCACCAGCCGCTCGTCGAGGATGCCGCGCGGCCGGAAAATCAGGAAAACGGCGACGATGCCGCCGAAGGCCACCATCCGGTAGCCATGGAATATCCGGCTGGCTTCCACCAGAAGGATGTCGATGCCGACGCCGAGAAGCGGGCCGACCGGCGCGCCGAGCCCGCCGATCAGCGCATAGGCGAGACCATGGACGCCAAGCATCATTCCGAAGTTGCTCGGCTCGACATAGGTGTTGTAGTGGGCGAACAACCCACCGCCGAGAGCCGCGATGGCGCCGGCCGCCGCCGCCGCCGCGATCCTGGCCTTGCGCACGTCGACACCGAGCGTGCGGGCGAGGACCGGGTCCTCTCCGGCCATCCGGAGGGTGAGGCCGAAGCGCCGCCGCTCGGACAGCCAGAGCGCAAGCAGCACGAGTCCCAGCACGCCGTAGATCAACAGCACGAAATCCACCGGACCGTAGCCGCGCTCGTACAGGTACCGGATACCGCGAAAGCCTTCGATGCCGTTCGGCCCGGTCATCCGCCCCTCGGAAGAGACGACCCTGAGACTGAACAACTCCAGCGAAATGCGGACGGCTTCCGCCGCGGCGAGGCTCGCGACCGAGAAATGGAAACCGCGCAGCCGAAGCGTCGCCGCTCCCAAGGCCCCGGCGGCGAGGCCGCCGACGACCGCCGCCAGGGCCAGCGCGACGCCCAGCGGTACCGCACCCAGCACGGTCGCCATCCCGGCGGCGTAGGCGCCGATCCCGAAGAAGGCCTGCTGGCCGAACGACATCGCGCCGCCGATCAGCAGCACGTAGGACGACAGGGCGAGAAATGACAGCAGGCCCATGTTGGCGAGGATGCCGAGCCAGTAGTCGTCCATTCACGTCTCCTCCGCCGCCCGCGACGCGCCCGCGGCGGACCAGAGCGCCGACAGGCCCGACGGGCACAGCGCCAGGACCGCGAAGAGCAGGAGATAGCTGCACAGGTCGCGAACCTGCGGCCCGAACGAACGCTGCGCGACGGTCTCAACGACGCCCAGCAGCAGCCCGCCCGCGACCGCTCCCGGCAGGGAACCCAGTCCTCCGAGGATCGCCGCGATGATGCCCTTCAGCGTGGCCCACATCGCGAACATCGGCGTCACCTGCCCGTCGATGCCCACGATGATCCACCCGGCGACGGCGCCGAGCGCCGAGGCCAGCACAAAGATCAGCGCCGAGATGCGCGGGACGTCGATCCCCGCGCAAGCGGCCGCCTGCCGGCTCTCGATCAGCGCGCGCACCGCGAGGCCGAACCCGGTCCGGTAGAGCAATGCCCAGAACCCGGCGCAAACCGACAGCGCGCAGCCGAGGGCCAGGAGATGCGCGAGACGGAATCCCGCCACGTCCAGTCCCGATGCCTGGCCGAACGGGGATGGGAACGGAAGGGCATGCCCGGGCAGCAACAGCGTCGCCACCTCCTCGAGCTGCATCCACACCGCGAAGCTGGCGGCCATGGACGTGACGGCGGCGCGCCGGGAATGGGGCGCGAAGCACAACTTTTCCACGTATATGCCAATCACGACCGTAACTATCAGCACGATCAGCAGCATCAGGACCGGACCGCCCCCCGTCCTCTCCTGCACCCAGAGCGCACCGTAGATGCCGAGCATCACCGTCGCCCCATAGGCGAGATTGACCCGACGCAACACCCCGAAGACCAGCGTGAAGCCGACCGCCAGCAGGGCGTAGGAAGAGCCGAGGGCCAAGCCCGCCGGAAGGGTCATGAGCATGTCAGCCGACCTCCTCGCGCGATGCCGTCGCCGCGTTCCCGGCCAGGCGGCCGAACCATGCGCGCTCGACCAGCTCCTCCTCGGGCAGGCGGCCGGGTTCGCCGCTGAACGTTATCTTCCCCTGTTCCATCAAGTGGACCCGGCGGGCGATCCCGGTCGCCATCGGGACGTTCTGGTCGACCAGCAGGATGCTCGTGCCCTCGGCGTTGATCTCCGTGACGAGGCGGAAGATGTCCTCGACGACCAGGGGAGCCAAACCCAGCGACGGCTCGTCGAGCAGCAGCAGCTTCGGGCGCGACATCAGCGCACGCGCGATCGCGAGCATCTGCTGCTCGCCGCCGGACAGCGTTCCCGCCATCTGGCCCCGACGCTCCCGCAGGCGGGGAAACCGGCCATAGATGCGTTCCAGATCCGCCTCGATCCGCCTTCCACCGGCCTGCCGGAGCGCACCGACCCGCAGGTTGTCGCCGACCGACAATGTCCGGAACACCATCCTGTCCTGTGGAACCAGCACGATGCCCCGAGCGACGGCGACATGGGGCGGTTGCCCGGCGACCTCTCTGCCGTCGAACCTCATGGCACCCCTCCGGGGCCGGATCAGGCCTGCCAGCGTCATCATCAACGTCGTCTTCCCGGCGCCGTTCGGTCCGAGCAGGCAGGCGATGCTCCCTCTCTCGACCGAGAGCGAGACCCCCCGCAGCACGTCCGCCCCGCCATATCCGCCGGCCAGCCCCGTGATTTCCAGGATGGGTCCGCTCATCGCGCCCCGCCGCCGAGATAGGCCCTGCGGACCGCGGCGTCGTTCCGGATCTCCGACGGCACGCCTTCGGCGATCTTCCTGCCGAAATCGAGCACGGCGATCCGATCGGCCACGGCCATGACCAGTTCCAGGACGTGCTCGACCAGCAGGATGGCCGTGCCCGCCCGGCGCAAGCCGGTGATCCAGTCGCGCAGCCGCCGGATCTCGAGAGCGTCCATGCCGGCGGCGGGTTCGTCGAGCAGAATCAGGCGCGGCCGGCTCACCGTCGCGCGGGCCAGCTCGAGCCGGCGCCGCTCGGGGCCGGACAGTTCGGCCGCCAAGTCGTCCTCGCGATGATGGAGGTCGAACGCCCTCAGCGCCCGGGCGACATCGCCCGGCGCCCCGGGACATCCTGCCAGCGCCGCCCGCAAGTTGTCCCGGACGGTCAACTGGCTGAACAGCCGACTGTGCTGGAACGTCCGCGCCACGCCGTCGCGGGCCCGTTCGTGCACAGGGGCCCCGCTGACGTCGCGGCCGCCGAGGACGATCCTGCCGGCGCTCGACCTCCGCTGCCCGGCAATCAGGTCCAGGGTCGTGCTCTTGCCGGACCCATTGGGTCCGATCAGCCCGAGTACCTGGCCGTGCTCGACCTTCAGATCCAGCTCCTCGACCGCCCGGACGCCGCCGAAATGTTTTGAAACGCCGATCAGTTCGATCATCCCGTTCGTCGCGCTCGACCACCGGAGGAAGGGACGGGCCATACCCGCCCCTTCCGCTAGAGCGGCTCGCGTTCAGTTCTGCTGCGGGGTGTGGACGACTTCCCAGGCGCCGCCCCTGGCTTCGACGAAGACATAGGGCTTGATCGACTCGCCATCGGGCCGGCGTCCCACGGTGCCGAGCAAACCCTTGGCTTCCTTCATCCCGGCCAAGCCGGCCCGGATCTTGGCCCGGTCGGCCGCGACGGTATCCGGCCTGGCGAGGACGCCCTGCGCTTCCATCGCCTCCTTGATCATGAACATGTTCTCCCAGGCGGCCATGCTGTGCAGGTCGGCATAGCCCTTGTAGCGGGCGGTCGCCTCGGCGGCGGCCTTCGCCTGGTCGTTGATCGGAGCAAAGCTGGTCGGGATCAGCAGGCCTTCCGCCTCGGCCCCGCATGTATCCACCGTCTCGGGGCTGGAGGCGCTGGTCAGGCCCACGAGTACGTCGGGCTTCACCCCCTGGCGGCTCATCTCCTTCAACACGCCGCAGGTCGTGAAGGGATGCGCCGAGATCATGACGATGTCGGCGCCGGCATCCTTGATCTCCTGGACCTGGGTCGTGAAGTTGGTGTCGTCGAGCAGCCACTTGGCCTCGCCCTTCACGTCGAAGCCGGCGAGCTTCGCACGCTCCTTCATTATGTCGTACCAAGTCTGGCGGGAATGGACGAAGTTGTCCTCGACGCCGCCATAGACCGTTTTCGCCTCGGGATGCGCGGTTTTCAGCCAAGCGAACAAGGCGTCGTACATCTTGATCTCTTCGGGGATGTTCCGGAAACTCCAGTCCGAGATCCCGGCGAGCCCGATCTTCATCGCGACGTCGGTAAAGATCGGCACCTGCAGCCCCGAATCGGCGGTATCGCCGGCCTTCTTCTGCAGAACGCCGAACACCGGCTCGACCACCGAAGAGCAGGTGGACCCGATGGAAGCCAGCCATTCCCCTGCAGCGATGCGGCGGGTGACCGCGATCCCTTCCTGCGGGTCGCAGCGGTCGTCGAAATACTCCACGACGATCCGCGCCTTCGTGCCGTCGCCAAGCGTAACGCCCCCTGACTCGTTGATCTCCTCGGCAGCGGCCCGCATCGCGGCTTCGCTGTTCACGCCGAAGGGGCGCAGCACACCCGACTTCGCGCCGACGCCCGCGATCTTCACCACCTTCTCTTGGGCGTTCGCTTCACTCGTGCCCGGGAGGAGCGGAAAGGCGAAAGCGAATGCCAAGGAAAAGGGCAGTGCCCTCTGGATCAGGGTATGTCTCATGCTGCGTCCTCACCTGTTCTGGAAACAAAATTCAAGCGCCATCCAACACAAGCTAAAATCTTCCTATTCCGTGAACTTCATTCACGGACCCACAGAACTCGGATTCATTAGAAAGCAATTCACTATATATATGAGACTACCGCAACTACCATTATCTGTAGGTTCCGGCTTCGACGCTCGACGTCCTAGATGTTGACTTCCGCAAATCCGACACCGATCGGAACGACCATCCCCGATATCGGCAGATCGACTTGCCGCAGGAACGCCGTCAAGGTCCTCGCCACGGCCACCGCCTCCACAGGCTTGAACTTCATGGCGAAGGCCTTGAGGCCATTGCGCGCATGCTGCCATTCCTCCGGGCTCGCCTGCTCGGCGAGTGTCTGAATGTTGGCGCAGTTGGCGCGGACACCGAACCTGAAGACTTCCTTGGCGAGGCTCTTCACCGCGGCATGGCGGGCGCGCGCCCGGATCGGCAGGGACGGCTGCCCGGTGTAGTAGCAGGTGCTGTCTTCACGGGTGAGGACCCAGAGCTGCGCGCCGTTCCTGCGGGCCAGCAGCCTGGCTGCCGCCTGCAAGTCGTCCAGGAACCCCACCAGGTCGTCCTCCAGGAACGCGGCCATGGCCTCCAGCCCGTCCTCGTCGGTGAAATCCGCCGCATCCCATGGCTGGCCGAACAGCACGTGGCCGATCGGCGCCACCGTCTCGTTCCAGCCGGCCAGCGCCTCGGAAATCCGGCCGGCCGTCACCGGGACGATGGGCGCGGGATAGGGTTCGCGGGCGGGAGTCCTCGCATGGGCGAGCACCCCGAACCCGCAGGCCGCCAGTTCCGCGCAGAGCGCCCGGCCCAGCACGCAATCCGCGTCGGTGACCAGCACCGTCCCCATGGGGGGCACGCGTCTCAGGCTCTCTGCGCCGTATCGAGGCGGGCGACGACGAAGTCGGCCAGCGTGCCGACGTTGCGGCAGGTGGCCTCGATGAAGCGCCCGTCGAGATCCGGCAGGTCCAACCCGAACTTCTTCTCGATCCCGACAAGCAGATCCATCGCGTCGACCGAATCGATGGACAGTCCTTCACCCAGCAAGGGCGTGTCGTCCTGGATGCCGTCCAGCGTCAGCCCATCGCTTGCCAGGTCCAGGTTCTCGAGAAGCAGATCCTTCTTGATGAAGAGGATGATCGAGTCTCGCGTCCACTCACTGCTCATTTCAATCTCCTTGAAAATTCCAATCACCAGGATGGATATTGACCGAAGCCCGCATGCAGCGCCGCCCGCCCAAGAGAATCGACGCCTTGAAGCCGACGATGCGTTCGGCCCGCACGTCGTCGAGCCTGACCTCGGCGACGACCGTCTGCCCCGGCCTCACGGAGCGGTTGAAGCGTGCTTCATCGACGCCGACCAGATACCCGCTCACTCGCCGCCCCGCGCGATGGCTCAGCAGGACGTTCGCCGTCTGCGCGACGAACTCCAGCAGGATGACCCCCGGCACGATCGGGTCGTCCGGGAAATGCCCCATGAAATAAGCCTCGTCGGCGGCGAAGGCGTGCATGCCCCACGCCGTCCGCCCGTCCTCGCCGACCTCCGCGCTGTCGACGAACAGGAACGGAGCCCGATGACGCAGGAGCGCCTGCACGTCGCGGACGGGAACGCGCCTCTCCACTGCGCCGTCCATGCTGCCTCCTCAGTGGTCGAAGCGAAATCCCAGCTCCTGCGTGACGCCCAGCTCTTCGAACAGGCTCGCCAGCACCGTGTAATCGCGCGCGAGGCGCTTTCCCTTCGCCTGCTCACGCAAAGTCGCCAGGATCCGCTTGCGGCCGGGAACGCCGATATAGTCCAGGATCGATTCCCACGACGTGAGATCCGGAGCCGTGAAGTCCTCGAGGGCATCGCGGACATGGGCGCGGAAGCTGCGCTGCCCCTCCTCGCCCAGCGCCCGGTAGACGGAGGCCGTGATCTCCCGGAACGCGATGCCGTGGACGGACTCGTCCTTGCGATGCATGTCCGTGTTGATCCGGTTGAGCGGCTGGATCGTCATGTCGTTCGCGACCTGGTTGAGATAGGCGTTGATCGACATCTCGGCGACGGCCGCATAGGCCAGCCGCGCGATCGCGCGCTCCCGCTCGTCGTCCAGACGCGCCAGGGTCCGCTTGAGCCGGGTGCCGAGCAGCGGTTCCGCCGCGACGTAGTCGTCGAGCCGGTAGCGCTGGCGCGCGTTGTTGCAGATGTCCAGGCACATCAGTATGTGGAACTGCTCGTCCACCTGGACCTGGGCCAGCACCTGCTTGACCCGCGGGTCGCCCGCTCCCGGCAGACGGTCCTTCAGCAGCAGGCTGCACAGGGGCTGGACGATCTCGTCCTCGAGATAGATCGCCTTCTCGTTGTAGCCGACCCAGGCGGTGGCCAGGAGCCGCATCTTCGTGGCGTCGTCGAGCGGTGCGAACTCCTCGTGCCCCCAGAACGGCACCATCGAGATCGGAAAGTCGGGAAGCGTCGGATCCGTGTACTGGGTGAGGTCGAGGCGCTCCTTGCGCACGGCGACGCGGGTATCCCAGCTCTTCCCGATCCTCTCGATGACGCCGCGCGTGAGCTCCGTATCGTTCCTGGCGGTGGTGTACATCACGGGTCTCCTTCAGGCGGAAAGGACCGGGCTGCGCTCCGGGGCCAGCACGCGGCGCGCGAAATAGGCAAAGGTCGCCTGCGAGCGCCGCTCCTGGAGGATCCAGTCATGCGCTTCGCGCGCGAGCTCCGGGTCGAGCTCCGCCACCTCGCCGACGGACTCGGCGAGCAGCTGCAGGCGGGCCGCCCGTTCACATTGCGCGGCGACGACGCAGGCCTCCTCCACCGAGTTGCCCGCCACCACGATGCCGTGGTGGGCCAGCAGCGCGGCCCGCTTGCCTCCCAGCACCCGGGAGATGATCTCGCCTTCGGAGTTCCCGACCGGGACGCCCGGCCATTCCGGCAGGAACGCGACGTCGTCGTACAGCATGCAGGCATCCATCTGTGCGACCCGCAGCGGGCGACCGGTCATCGACAGAGCGCAGACATGCGGCGGATGGGTGTGGACGATGCACCGCGTATCGGGCCTGGCGCGGTAGATCCAGCCGTGGAAGCGGTTGGCCGGGTTCGCCATCCCGTCGCCCTCGATCACGTTCAGATCCTCGTCGACGACCAGCAGGTTCGCCTCCGTGACCTCGTCGAAGCCGAGGCCGAGACGCTGCGTGTAGAACGTGCCGGGCGCTTCAGCCCGGGCGGTGATCTGCCCGGCAAGACCGGAATCGTGCCCCTGCGCGAACAGGATACGGCACGTCAGGGCCACCTTCTGCCTCGTCGTCCACTGCGGCACGTCGAGATGTCTGTGCATCTGCTCGCGTGCCCGCGCGACCAGTTCTTCCTTGCCCATGGAGAGGGTGTCAGTCATGCGCCGTCCTCACGATCCCATCCCGTTCAGGCGCTGAGCAGCGTCGCCGGCGCGTCCGCATGCCGGAGCGCCGCGAAGCCCACGCTCGCCTCGATCGACGTGAAGAAGGCGAGACGGGCATCGACCAGCGCCTCGCCGGCGTTCACCATCAGCGCGACCTGCCCCGGATCGTCCTTCACCAGCTCCATCATGATCTCCCACATGATGTCGGCGTGCCCGTCGTCGCATTCGACGTGCTGCTGGAAGAAGGCGACGGCGCCGGAGGACACGCCGCACCCCTGGAACCCGGCGATGACGTCGGTGTAGACCGCCGGCACCAGCATCTCCGCGCCCAGGCACAGCGCGCCGAGGCCGCGAGCCGGCTTGGGATCCCGGCAGTGGTCGAACATGGTGTCGATCAGCCGGCGCGTGCCCAGCAGCGGCTTGGCTCCCTCGCGCGACAAGCCGAAATGGGCCAGCATCTCCCGGTACATCGTGCTGTGCTGCGTCGGGCTGTCCTCTGCCAGTCCCAGTTCCTCGACCAGGTTGCTGGCGACCTTCAGCACGTAATCATTGCGGGGCAAATTGCCCATCATCGCGCACAGGTAGCGCGTGAAGTAGCTGCTGTACATTCCCTGCTGGACGAGGAAGACCTTCAACTCGTCCAGGGTCACCGTCTGCTGGCGGCAGCGCCCCAGGAAAGGATGCTGGCGCACCCTGTCGATGAGTCGCTGCTTCGTATCGACGAGCATCGGCTGCAGCTCCATCGGTCACTCCTCCTCGATTGTTCGGGTGCCACCGTGCTCGCCGGTCCCCACGAACGAGCGAACGCGTTCGTGAAGCTCACGAGAGGTGTAGACTGCGAAATGTCCGCAGCCGGGGACGATTTCGAATGTCCCGTCCGCTACGCCGGCGGCGACCGCCGAGGACGTGTCCTCGTGGATCATGTCGTCGTCCGCCCCATGCAGGACGAGCGTCGGCACCGTCACGCGGGCGAGTAGGCTCGGCCACTCGAAACGCAGGCAAGCCGCCTGCATGAGCGCGTACCGATGGGTCGACTCGTTGTTGCGGAACGGCAGGTTGTTCAGGTGGTGCAGTTCCGACTCGAGCGTGCCGTCGTGCGGTCTCCAGTTCTGCCGGATCATCGCGCGGACCAGCGCGGCGAAACGCGGTCCCGACTGGTCGATCTTCTCCCAGATCGGCAGCATGGTGCGCTGGTAGTCGGTGCGCGCCGCGACGGTCGGGATTTCCATCGACGGGCTGATGATGCACAGGCGCTCGGCGGCCAAGACCCGGCCGACGAGCGCGTGCACGGCGATGTTGGCGCCCGAGCAGTAGGCGACGACGGCACGGAGATCCCCGGCTTTGCGGGCGAGGATGGAGGCGGCGTCCGCGCAGTGCCGCTCGACCGACAGGTCTCCGCCGGCGGACGCCGCGAAATCCGGCAGGCCGCGCGTTTCCCAGGCCAGTACGTGATGCTCGCGCGCCAGCACCCGGGCGAGCCTGGCGAGGAACAGGCATGAAACGCCGAGCGCGTTCACCAGCAACACGGTCGGCCGCCCCGGGTCCCCCGCCTCCAGGACCGTGAGAGGCACGCCGTCGTCGGCGACGATCGTGTCTTCGCGAAAGACGCCGACTTCCCGGAACATGGCGAACTCACGTTCCGGTGGTTCCAGATAAGGAAGACGAAGCGAACTCGACGCTCCATCGCGTTGCAGCGTCGCCTCCCCATGACTTTGTTCGTCCATGGACCGCGCCCTCATACCGCCTTCTCCACCAGCAGGCAGGCCGCCGACGCCCCGAACCCCCGGACGACCAGGGCGTGGAGGCCCGGTTCCCCATTCCCGACGATGGCGTCGACGAGACGGATCGGCGCCGTCGCCGCCAGATGGTCCACGGCCCCGCCACCCTCCGGGCGGACGAGATGGACCGCCGGATGCCGGTCCGGCGGTCCGGCCGAGGCGGCCGCGATCAGCCGCGCGACGACGTCCCGGTCGGTCTCTCCCGTCCCTATGGCGCCCTGGGACCAGCCGACGACGGTGGCCCCCGCGGGCTCTCCCGCGTCGCCGGGCCGGAGCCACACCAGGCCGGCACCGGCATGGATCGTGCCCGTGCCGTCGTACTCGGCCGCCCCGGCCAGCCGGGCGGCAAAATGTGGGCTCGGCAGGTCGAAGCCGCCGGCCAGCATCGCCGTGGCCCGGCCGGCAAGGATCTGGCGGCATGCCATGACGATGGCCTCGATCCCGGCCTGATAGCCGAGCATGGTCAGATTGGGGCCGGCCAGTTCGTGGACCGATGCGACGATCGCGGCCGTGGCGTTCGGCAGGCCCGTGGCGTACCAGGAGGGGGTCACCTCGCGAAAGCCGCCGCCGCTCATCGTCCGCAGACATCGTTCGGCGACGTCCATCGACCCGTGGAAGGTACCCAGGCTGACCCCCACCCGCGCGTTCGCGCCCGGCGTCGCGGCGACGTCCTCCGGCAGGCAGCGCCGCACCGCCGCGAGCACGAAGCGCGCCTGGTCGGGCAGGGTGCCTACCTTCTTGGAACGCCGCTCCGGGGTCAGCAGCGCGTCGGTGACGGCGCCGTCCTCATCCGGGCGGCTCGTGACGGTACGGGCGATCGCGATACGGCCGGGCATGGTCATGCCCCTCCCGCCCGATGGCCGGCGACGCCGTCGAGATCCGCGACGGTCATCACGCAGTTGTTGCCGCCGAAGCCGAACGCATTGACCATCAGGGTCCTCTTGTCGAGAGCCCGGCCCGAGCCGGTGACGATGTCGATGCCGCCGAGCGCCGGGTCGAGTTCGTCCAGCCCGGCCGTCGGCGGCAGCCACGAGTTCTCCAGCGCCAGCACGGCCGCAAGCAGCGACATCGCTCCGGCACCCGCCTGGGGATGGCCCATCACGGACTTGACGGCCGTGATCGGTGGCAGGCCGCCGGTTCCGAACACGGTCCGCAAGGCCGCCACCTCGGTGGCGTCGTTTGCCTGGGTACCGGTCGCGTGGGCGAAGATGCCGCCGATGGCGCCGGGCGCCGTGCCACCCGTCTCGAGCGCCGCCGCGACGGCGCGCGCGACGCCGGCCGGGTTGGGGGCGGTGACGTGGTCGGCATCGCAACTCATGCCGTAGCCGGTGACGATCGCCCTGATCCTGGCGCCGCGCCGGAGCGCCGCCTCGAGCGGTTCGAGGCAGAAGCACGCGACGCCTTCCGACAACACGACGCCACGCCGCCCCTGCGCGAAGGGCCTGCATCGGTCGCCGGCAGCCAGCCGCAGCGCGTTGAAACCGCAGATCGTGTATTCCAGCAGGACGTCCAGACCGCCGGCGACCATGGCGTCGGCCTCGCCGGCGGCAAGCGCATCGATCGCCAGCGCCGGGGCGACCAGCCCGGACGAGCAGGCGGTCGAGATCACGCCGGTCGGACCGGTCCAGCGGCGCGCACCCGTGGGCACGATGACCGAACCGTCCAGGTCCGAAGGCGTCGGGACGGGGCGAAGTCCGAGGACATCGTCCTCGGCGGCCTCGACCCCGGCGGTGGTCGACGACAGGATGCAGCCGACGCGCAGGCCCGCACGATCCGGAAGACCGGCCTGCGCGAGCGCCTGGCCGACGGCAAAATCAGCCAGGCTGGCGGCCCGGTTCCCGGGATGCGCCGCAGAGGCGCTCGTGGTCTTCCACAGGTCCTCCGGGATCGGGACCACATTGTCGATGGGATAGCCGGACAGGACCCGCTTGGGCCAACTCCCCCGACGGTCCTCCCCTCCGGTCAGGCCGCGCCACAGCGCCTCTTCCCCGGCTCCCGCCGGCGACAGGACCCCGATCCCGGTTATGGCGGCCAGGCTGCGCATGATCAGCCCACCCGCAAGGAGGCGAGGACGTTCGCCGACAGCGACCGGCACGTGACGTCCGTCATCGTCGTCGGATCGAACTCGATGCCGTACTCGGCCTCGAGCGCGGCGACCAGATCGATCAGGTCGATGGAATTCATGCCGTATTCCGACAGCAACTGCCCGTCGTCGATCTCGACGGCCGGAACGGCGATGAGCCTGGAGACCGCATCCTTGATGCGACGGTGAATCTTGGCTGCCTCGGACTGCATGGTTCTCTCGGCCATCGGAAGGTTCCGGGGAATGGGGAGCGTCGCCAGACGCAGGGAGCAGGCCAGCGCGACCATGGCCCCCGCGGCGATCGAGAAGGTCACGAGCGCGATCGCCCGCGAGGACGGCTCGACGGCCCCTGGCTGCGATACCGACAGGTACAGCGCGCCGAGCGCCGCGATGCCGACCACGATCGACAGCTGCACGCTGGTGGTGACCAGGCCGCTCAGTGCCGGGACGTTCGCGCCGGACGTGCGGATCGTCATCTGGTTGACCGTGGTGCCGAAGGTCAGTCCATGGCTGCTGCCCGCGAGGAACAGCAACGGGATCATGACCGGCGCGACCCATCCGGACCCCAGGGCCGTGACTGCGAACAGCAAGTTCGCCGCCACCATGACGCCCAGGCCCGCGGGAGGCGTCCAGCGCAGGAACCGGGGCGGCAGCTTCGACCATTTGACGTTGGAGATCCCGAAGCCCAGCGCGTAAGCGGCGAACACCGAGCCGGATACCAGCGGCGAATAGCCGAGGCCGGTCTGGAGATACAACGCGGTCGCGAACAGCCAGCCGCCATAGCCGACAAAGCCGATCACGACGACGGCCAGGCCTGGCCGTATGCCGGGCGCCAGGACCGCCTCGACGTTCAACAGCGCGCCGCTGTCCGGGCCGCGGCGGGACAGCGCCGTCTCGTAGCGCCAGAACGCCGCGAGCCCTGCCAGGCCGAGCACCAGGCTGAACCAGGTCCAGTCCGTCCAGCCGACTTCCTGGCCGAAGGTCAGCGGGATGACGACCAGCAGCATCGAGACGGTCAGGACGGCGACCCCGACGACGTCGAGACTGCGCCGGACCCCGCCGCGGATGTCCGGCAGGACGGAGCGCGCCTGCAGCGCGAGCGCGATCCCGATCGGGACGTTGATGAGGAAAGCCGGCCGCCAGCTCAGCCCCCAGAGGTCCAGGGTGACCGCGAGGCCGCCCAGGACCTGCCCGGCGGTCGAGCCCAATCCCAGGATCATGGAGTAGTATCCGATGGCGCGCGCGCGCGCGTCTCCTTCGAAGGTCTTCTGGATCAGGGACAGGACCTGCGGCACCAGCAGCGCCGCTCCCAGGCCTTGGGCCAAGCGGCCGGCGATCAGCAGCGTCGTGCTCGGAGCAAGGCCGCACAGCAGCGACGACCCCGTGAACAGCCAGACACCGACGACGAACATGCGCTTGTAGCCATGGTCGTCGCCCAGGCGGGCGCCGGTGATCAGGAAGACCGCGTAGGCCAGGACGTAACCGGCGACGACGAGCTGCAGCAGCGCGCCGGATATGCCGAGTTCCTGACGCAGGACCGGAGCCGCGACGTTGGCGATGGAGGTATCCATCGCCGCCATCGCCTGCCCGGTCAGCAGGAGCGGCAGCATCCATCGCGCACCGTGGCCATGACCTGGCGCCGATGCCACTTGGATGCGCTGACGGTCGGCGCCGACGATCGCCATGGATCCGCTCACCGCCCGCAAGCCGCGATCATCGGATCAGCTCGACGAGCTTGCCGGGCGTGTCGGCCCAGCGCTTCGCGTCGGGCATGGCCTCCTTGCGTTCGTGGATGCCCGGCCAGACCTGCGAAAGCTCCCGGTTCAGCTCGAGGAAGATCCCCTGCCCCTCGGTGAGCCTGTCGTCGGGCCGGATGGCGTCCACCGGACATTCCGGCTCGCAGACGCCGCAGTCGATGCAGACGTCGGGATCGATCACCAGGAAATTCGGCCCCTCATGGAAGCAGTCCACCGGGCACACCTCGACACAGTCGGTGTGCTTGCAGTTGATGCAGGTCTCCGTAACGACGTAAGGCATACTTCACTCCTGAAGCAGGTCTTCGGTTGATGCGGTGCGGGAGGCCGGCTGCCAGGCGAGATCTCCCTGCCGGACGTGCACCGTGCCCAGGTCGGGCCGCATCACGACGCAGGCGGCCGTGCATTCGCGCTTGACGTCGCCGTTCGGCGGGACATGCACCGGCGCCGCCGCCAGGACGTCGAGATAGGCCTCCGGATCGGCTTCGACCGGCAGCGCCACGAGTGCCGCCGCGCACGCCGCCTGGCGGCGCATGGAAGAGGTCCGGGCAAACGGGTTCAGCTCGTCCCGATCGACGAAATCCGGATGGAGGAAATGATTGGCGTGGACCAGTTCATCGCCCTCGAAGACGACCATCTCGTCCAGCACGTACTCGACCGTGACCAGCCTGGTGCCGTCGGCGATCGTCAACGCACGCGAACTCGCGAGGGGCAGCGCCGCCAGACGCCGGATGCAGTCGTCGACGGACGTCGCCTCGTCGAGCAGATGGCGGATCGCCATGTAGCCGGGAATGCCCGGCCGCCAAGCCCCGGCCAGCACAAGGTTCAATCCGATCGCGAGGCCGCGGTCGTTCATGCCGAGATAGCCGAGCAGCCCCGTGAAGCTGACCAGCGCCAGCCTGCGGCCGGTATCCGTCGGCTCCAGCTCCATCACCGTCAGCTCGGACGCCATGTCGCCATTCAGGTCGACGGTCTGGCCGAGGACGGTGGCGCCGCCGGCCATGCGCCCGAAGGTCGTGCAATCACCGGCTGGCCGGACGGAACGGTACCCCACCAACTCGCGGCGGAGCTGCAGCAGATAGGCTTCTTCCATGGAGATGCCGGCGCCTGCCGCGAGGCCGCGCAGCTCCTCCGACAGCGCGGGCAGCCGGTCCTCGATCACCGCCGCATGCTCGGCGATGGCGGCGGAAAAGTCGGGCAGGTCCACCGGCCTGCCCAGGATCGCGCCGATCCGCGTCAGCCGGTCGTCGAGAAACCGGCGGATCTCGGCCCGATGCGCTTCGCCCTGCCGGTGGCCGATGTCGTACCGGGTGCCCGACGCCTGGATGCGGCGGTGCCGCCCGAGACTGCAATGGAGGTGCAGCGGCTTGCTATCCATGGAAGCGCTCGGCGCGGATGGCCGGCCACTCGGCCTTCACGATGCTGTACCAGACCGCGTCCCGCCGCCGGCCTCCGGGCATGTAGTTGTAGCTGCGGAACACCCCCTCCTCCGTGGCGCCGATCGACGCCAGCCCACGGCGGGCGGGAACATTCAGCACATCGGTCTTGAACTCGACCCGCTCGCATTCCAGCGTGCCGAAGGCGTAGTCGAGCAGCAGGCCCTTGGCCGCCCGGTTGAGCCCGGTGCCCCGGAAGCGCGCGCCGAGCCAGGACCAGCCGATCTCCAGCCGGCGTTCGGCCGGCGACAGATTGCCGAATGCCGAGCTGCCGGCGATCTCGCCGCTTCGGCGGTCGAGGATGGCGAAGACGATGCGCGCTCCGCTGATGGTGTCGTGGATCGCCTGCTCGACGAAAGCGTCGAGGCTCCCCTCGTCGGTCACCGTCGCAACGAAGTATTTCCAGATCTCGGGGTCGTAGGCGATGCGGGCAAAGCCGGCCTTGTCGTCCAGGGTCACCCGCCGGATCTGCACGAGGTCGTTCTCGAGCCTGATGTTCCGCAATGTACGCGTCGTCCAGTCCAAGTCGCTCTCCCTCATGCCGGCGTTTTGGCGGTCAGCAGGTCCACGATGTCCGAAGGCGTGCGCAGGCGGGCGATGTCGTCTTCGCTCAACTCCGTCAGCGGCACGCCCGCGTCGGAACAGACGGAACTCATCAGCATGATGAGGTCGAGGGAACCCAGCCCGTAGCCGTCGCCGAGCTCGTCGTCGAGGTTCAGGCTTCTGCCTTCGTCCTGGTCATTGACGGCTTTGGACAGTCGCTGACGTACGATCTTCTCTATCTCTTTCACGCCGGCACTCCATAAAGCTGTGCGATTTCCCGGCCGAACGCCTTGAATATCTCCTTGCGCTTCGGCTTGAACTGGGACGTGAGCAGCCCGCCCTCGATGCTGAAGGGCTCGGGTGCGATGAAGATCTTCACGATCCGCTCGTCGCGCGGCAGCGTCGCGTTGACGGCGTCGACATGGGCGGCGATCGCGTCCCTCTGCGCCGGGCCGACGGGGGCCTCCGCCGGAGAGACGACCGCGACCAGATATGGCTCGCCAGAGCCGAACAGGACGCATTCCTCGACGGCCGCGTGCCGGCGGACCCGCTCCTCGATCTTCCTGACGTAGACGTTCTTGCCGTTGCCGAGCACGACCAGGTCGTCGGCGCGACCCAGGATGTAGAGGTAGCCGTCCTCGTCGAAGCGGGCGAGATCGCCGGTCCGCACCTCGCCGCCGGTCAGGAAGATCCGCTCATTGTCTCCCGGGGCACAGTATTCGTAAGCGACGTTGACGGGATGATCGCTGCCGATGATCAGGACACCGTCCCCGTCGATCCGGGCCTTCTTGCCCGGCAGCAGCCGGCCGACGCTGCCGATCCTGTTGTGGCCGGGATGGTTCTTCGTGACGATGCAGGTCTCGTTCATGCCGTAGCCTTCGAAGATCGGGATCCCGCACCCGTCGAAGAAGTCGAGCATGTCGCGGCTGGCCGGGGCCGAGCCGGTCCAGAGATAGCGGATCCTCGCGCCCAGCAGCGCCTCGATGCGTTCGCGCCGCCGCACCGCGTCACCGGGCACGAGGTCCCCGCTCCTCTCCAGATGCTTCTTGATGCTTTCGAAGAAGCCGGGAACCCCCATGACCACCGTCGGCTGAACCTTCGCCGCCACGTCGAGGGCGAACTCGTACGGGACGACGGTGACGTCGTGGCGATGGGCGAGTGCGGAATAGATCCAGTAGCGCTGCTGCAGGAGGGACAAAGGCAGGAAGACCAGGACGTCGTCGCCGGGCCCGTGGCCGAACAGCGCCTGGACCGCCGCGAGCGAGGCGTCGATGCTGCCGACGGTGGCGGCCAACCCCTTCGGCTCACCGGTGCTGCCCGACGTGAACTTGATCGTCGTGCAGTCCTTCGGACCATAGCGTACCGGCTCGTCGATCGCCCCTCCGAACGCCCCGGGGCCGAACTCTCCGGGGCCGCGCGCCAGCACTTCATCGACGAGCGGCCGGAGGTCCGTAACGGAGGGGTGATGGAAGCCGACGTCCGAGAACATCCCCTTCAGCCGGTATTTCTCCACCAGCCCGCCCGGTTCCTTGAACTTGCCGAACTCGAACCCGGCGGTCACCAGCCCGGCCTTGATCGCCGCGAGATCGAGCAGCACCCATTCGATCCCGTTGCGGGCGAGGACGCCGACCCGGTCGCCCCGCTCGAACCCGGCCCGCCTCAAATCATGGGCGAGCCTTGCCGCCAGGGCGTCGAGTTGCGCCAGCGTCAGGCTTTCCAGCCGGCCTTTGCGAAGATACGCGATCCGATGGTCGCCGCTCTTTCCGCCCGTGGCGGCCACCGCGTTGACGACGCTCATGAAGATACCCCGCTGGTTGACATGCCGCCGGGGCGATCAGTCGTGGGCGTCGGCAGCCAGATGCACCGCCGGAAAACCGCCCAGGACCGGCGTCAAAGCTGCGGCGGGGATATCGAAATAGGCACCGGGCTGGAAGCCCGCGACCGCCAGCGGTACGCGTCCCGGCCTCATCGCGTTCTGGGCCAGCGCCGCATAGACCGCCTCGAGCCACAGGGTCCGACGGCGCGCCCGCAGCACGTCCTCCACCGTGAACTCCTCGCCCTCCATGCGAACGACCCGGATATCGTAGAAGCCACGGTACCGTTCATTCCCGATGAAGAGCGCCGGCCGCGACATGTCCGGGCCCGGGCAGCGGATCGAGTATTTCACCCGGGCGCGATTGTGGGCTGCCCGATGCATGTCCGAATGTACGGCGATGTCCGGAATCAAAGGCGGGTAGTACCAGTGCCGCGACTTTCGGACGAGCGGACGCTCGAGGTTGCCCGGAATGAAGTGCCAGCGGTTGAACATCATCCGCTTCTGGACCGAAGTCGCAATGACGCCGGCCTCGTCCGCGCCCAGCCGCGATACCATGTCGTTGGAGACGAAGCAGGTGAAGAAGTGGTTCGGCGTCAGCGCATGGATCTCGTCCACCAGCGCGGCCTCTTCGTACGACACCAATCTGTTGAGGTCCCGCAGCGAACTCGACATGCCATAGTCCGCGTTCGTCGCCCGCACCGCCGAGGCGACGACCTTCTCCATCAGGTACTCGACCCAGTTCGTGACCGCGTCGCTGCCCCTGTCGCAGCGCACGCCGGCGACATCGCGGGCGACGCAGGCATGGGCGAGCGCCGCCATGCCGACATGTTCGGAGCGTACGAACTCCGAATGGTCGGAGACGAGTTCGTCGTAATCGGCGCCGAACTCGTCCAGCCAGGCATCCTCCCTCTCCGTCGATGCGGTCGACGGCAGAATCCGCTCGGTCTTCAGGAAGCTCAGGCCGTAGATCCACCGATAGCGCAGCCAGGGCTTGCCAACGGCGCACAAGGCCTGCTGCATGATGACCCGTGAGCGGTCGAACAGGTCGAGGCCCGGCGGCATCGCCACCTCGCATCCCGCGGCGACGTACGCGTCGGAGATCTCGCCGAGCCGGTCGACCAGAGCACGCGCCGTCAGCGCCGCTCCGTTGAACTCCTCGAACCGCACGGCGCGCCCGGACTGGAACAGCGCATGCAGACCGGCGACGACCAGAACCTCCTCGTCCGTCCATTCGTCGTACGGCTTTTCGCGCAACGCCGGCAGGTAGCCCTGGCCCGCCTTGCCGTCGATCAGGTTGACGTAGCGGTCGATCAAGGCCAGGAAGCGGTCTGCGACATAGAAGCCGACCGATTCGACGTGCTCGACATGGTCGATCACCTCCTCGAGCACCGTCGCCAGGCTGCCGTCACGGTAGACCCGGTCCATCGCGGCCCGAACCTCGGCGAAGGCGTCGGCTTCGTCCCGCCGCAGGACCTCATGCGCGGCATCGATCTCCGCCAGGACGGCATCGGTGACCGGGAGGTAGCCGACCTCGACGTTCCTGTCGCCCTCGGCGTAGACGATCCGCGGCAGGGATGCGGGCCGGATGTGCAGGCGCCCGAGCGTATTGACGTACAGGGCGAGAGTGGTGGCGGCCCGATCAGGATCGATCGAACTCCGCGCCTCGACTTCCGCATGCGCCGACAGCACGGCCAGGGCAGCCCTGTCATAAAGGCCCAACCCCTTGACGGCTTGGTCGAGGGGCTGGATGCCGCCATGGGTCAGCGCCCTTACGGCAGCCTCGTAGCCTCGGCCGCGCCCGAACCCGTCGCCCTGGACGTATTGCGTCAGGTCGAAGCCGTACAGGCTGGTGAGCTTGTTCTGATGAGTCGGAAAGTGAAGTCTTGGATCCATCGTTCCCGCCGTTTCAAGCAATTTGATCGAAAGATCGGTTGAACTAATCGCTTCTCTGACGCATCAGTAATGGCCTGCCATCGAATGACAAAGCCTTGCTCACCGACTCGACAAAAGTTGAACCGCCAAGCCGCATGAACTGCCACGTCACACACACAAGTATTAGCCCGCCTCGGGACTAACTCTCTCGTCGGTATGCTGCTGAAAACGACAGGGCACAGCAACTACCAGACTTGGTAGGTTGCATTTCCTCGCGTGCAAGATTTCAAAAACTATCCGAAGGAGTGCCGGTATCGTGGCTTAGTGCCTGTTTGGAAATGAAGATCATCTCCTTCAGGTTGTGATTCGCCTGAGCAACAAGCTGCTCATGGCGACGTAGATCATGCCTTCGGAGACATCGAGGCGGGCCTCGTAGTCGCGCACGAGACGGCGCCAGCGGA
>NZ_DASYHS010000041.1:0-6512 GCF_035998295.1 Arenibaculum sp.
AAGCTGCCGCGTTCCAGCACCGCCGCGGTTCCGGCCGCGTCGCGGGCGGTGGCGCCCAGCAGGTGGAGCGCCACGGACGTCACCGCGACCGCGGTGACCGCCTGGAGCAGAGCGGCGGCGAAGGACAGCCCCACGGCGCGCCGCAGATGCCGCGCGTCGGCCAGGACATAGGCTGAGATCACGGCCTTGCCGTGCCCCGGGCCGACCGCATGGACGACGCCGTACAGGAAGCTCGCAGCGATCAGGCCCCAGGCCGCGCCGGGGCCGGCGGCGCGAACCGCGCGGAGGGCGTCCGCCAGTCCGGCATGCAGCGTCCTCTGGCCCTCATGGACCAGGACGGTCAGGCCCGGAAACGGGTCGATGGTGCCCAGCGACGCGGCGGTCAGCGCCGCCGCGGCCAGCAGGGTCGCCAGCGCCGCCAGGGCCAGTCGGCGCAGCTTGGCCGCCCGCGCGCTCACGGCGCCGTCCCCGCGGGGCAGGACACCGTGATCCAGCTGGCGAACCGGGCGCCGACTGTCCCCTCGACGTCGTCTTCCGGCCCGATGTCCAGGGCTTCGACCTGTGCGTCGGCGATGCTGCGCTCCTCGACCGGGGGAGGGGCCTCGACCACGGCCGCGCACCCGTCTGGAGGCGAGCCGTCGAGGCGCACCGGCTCCTGCGCGACGACGTCGATGTAGAAGGTCGGGTCGAAGCTCGCGAGCGAGATGCGGACCGACCTGGGATCGACGGGCTCCTCCAGGGGCAGGAGGAAGGCGAGCGACAGACGGTCCCCCGCGTGGTCGGAGCGGTGGGACCGGACCGGCCCGAGCGGGGCCAGGGCACCGTCCAGCTTCAGATAGGTGAAGTAGCCCCATTCGGCGAGGGCGGCGAGGTTCTCCTCGGCGAGCGGCGCCAGTTCCTCGGGCCCGTAGGCGCCGTCGCCGTCCGCATCCAGCCCGTCGAGCGCGAAGGCGGTGTAGAACTCGTCGAAGGTCCAGCGCATCCCGACACCGGCCAGGCGGCCGGCGGTGTCGAAATGCAGCGTCGGCGCGGCGTCGATCCGGACATGCGGATGCGCCGCAGCCGGGCCGGAGGCGGCGGCCAGGAGCGCGGCCATCGCCCAGGCCGGCCGGCACCTCGGAAGACGGGATGGTTCGGCCATCGGGGATGCCCTCACAGCAGGTCGCGCAGGCGGTACCAGGCCATGGCCAGGACGAGGGCGGGCGTTCGCAGCAGCGCGCCGCCGGGAAAACTCTGGTGCGGCAGGCGGGCAAAGACGTCGAAACGCTCCGCGGTGCCGGCGACCGCCTCGGCCATCAGCTTGCCCGCGAGGCCGGCCAGGGCGACGCCATGGCCGCTGTAGCCGTGGGCGAAGTAGGTGGAAGGCCCGACCCGACCGAAATGCGGCGTCCTGTCCATGGTGATCGCGACGTGGCCGCCCCAGCAGTAGTCGATGCGCGCGTCCTCGAGCTGAGGGAAGATGCCGAGCATGGTCTTGCGCAGCCTCTGCCGCAGGCCGGGGCCGTCGAAGCCGCTGTAGCTGACGCCGCCGCCGAACAGGAGGCGGTGGTCCGCGGACCGGCGGTAGTAGTTCAGGACGACGTTGACGTCGGCGACGGCGACCGCGTCGGGGATCAGGCCTTTGGCTCGGTTTTCTCCCAGCGGTTCGGTCGCGATCAGGTAGGTGCCGGCCGGCATGATCTTGGCCGCGACCGAGGGGACGAGCCCGCGCAGATAGGCGTTGCCGGCGAGGATCAGGTGACGTGCGCGGACGCTGCCCCGGGCGGTGCGCGCCATCGGCGCCGTACCGGTCTCCACCGCCTCGACCCGCGAGCCCTCGAAGATGCGGGCACCCGCGGCCGCGGCGGCGCGTGCGAGTCCGATCGCGTAGTTGAGCGGGTGCAGCTGCCCCCCGCCGTGGTCCAGCAGTCCGCCCACGTATTTCGTCGTCGCGACGAACGAGCCCATCTCGTCGCGTCCGACGAGCCGCGAGCGGTCGTAGCCGTACCCCTCCGCCCATTCGTCCCGCATCCCGGCAAGCTCGCGCACCTGCCGGTCCTTCAGCGCGGCGAACAGGTAGCCCCAGCGCAGGTCGCAGTCGATGCCGTGCCGCTCCACCAGGTCGGCCAGCAGCCGCTTGGCCTCCTCGCCCATGTCCCAGAGCCGGCGCGCGTCCTCGGCCCCGACCCAGCGTTCGATGGTCCCCATCGGCTTGTTGTAGCCGGTCACGATCTGGCCGCCGTTGCGCCCCGACGCACCCCAGCCGACCCTCTCGGCCTCCAGCACGACGACGTCGTAGCCGCGCTCGGCCAGGTGCAGTGCCGCCGACAGCCCGGTATAGCCGGCGCCGACGACGCAGACGTCGCAGGAGACGTCCCCTTCGAGGCGCGGATGGTCGGGCTGCGACAGCGCCGTCGCGGCGTACCAGGAAGGCGCGTGGGCGGCGGTCCCCGCGCCCCCCGTCACCGCATCCCCCCGGCCGGCTGCGGGAGCCCCATCCAGGATCGCCACCGCGCGGCGGTCGCGCGCCGGCCGAACATGACGGCGTGGAGGAGGGCCACGGTGCCGAGCATGAAGGCGCCGGCGAACAGGACGTCGCTGAAGAAATGCGCGCCCATGGCGATGCGCAGCAGCCCCGCGAGGCCGCCGGCGGCGATGCCGCCCGCCAGCACCAGCCGCGAGCGTCGCCCCACGACATAGGCGAAGGAATGCAGCCAGAACCCCAGCGCCGGGTCGCCGGCAACGAAGGAGCAGTTGTCCTCGCACTGGTCGGTCACCACCAGCGGCGGGGAATGGACGAGCGGACCGCCGAACTCCGCGACCTGGAATGGCCGCGCCCGTCCGAAATTGTCCTTCAGCAGCGTATTGGCCACGAGGCCCGGCGCGATCACCAGGGAGAGGAACAGGAACACCCATTTGCGGACGCCGAGCCCCAGCAGCTCGACCTTGCGGCCGGCCTGCCGGCTGCGGATCAGCGTGTAGAGCGTGCCGAGCAGCAGCGCGACGCCGATCACGCGGGCGAAGACCTGGATCGCTTCGTGGACGAGGTTGGCGATGCCGTCGGAGCGCCAGGCGAAACCGTTCTCCGGTTCGAAGAACAGGTCCGACACGACGATGTCGATGCCGGGGTGCAGGGTCAGGACGGCCCCGACCACGACGGCGGCGACGAGCATGATCCAGTGCCGCATCGGGCCCGACGCCTCTTTCTCGCGCATCATCGGATCAGTCCAGCGGCTCGCCCCGCGTAACCGGGATCACCGGGGCCGCCGCCGTCGTCGGGGGCTCCGCCTCGGGAGCGGCGGCGGGAGAGGCGGCAGGAGAGACGGCGGACGGGGCGGCAGCCGTGCCCGGCGCGGTACCGGCGGCCTCGCGCTCGTCGATCCTGCGGATGACGTATTTGGTCCCGTCGCTCGCGCCGCTGGCGATCAGTTCGGCGACGCCGCAACCCGAAAGGGTCGCGACCGCCAGGAGAGGGAACAGGATACGGGCGGAGCGCGGGAATATCGTCATGGCTACGCGGATAAACAAACCCCGCTCCATGCGCAAGGGGCAAAGTGCCCACGCGGCTGCCGGCCGGCAAGAAGGCGGCCGCCCGTCGGGCGGCCGCAGTCTCGAGTGGTACCGAGTACGCCGGCACCGGAGGCACAGCTATACGTTCTAAGGCATTTCACACGAATGCCCGCTGCTGCATTCGGCGAAACGGGGCCGCTGGCGAGGTGCGCCGTCCGGCGGCGCGCGGCTCCGATGGCTCCATCCCCGGGATGATCAGGCGGTTCGGAGGTACCACTCGTATTCGAGCGGCGTCACATAGGCGAAGAACTTGTCGCGTTCGGCCCATTTCGTCTCGAGATGGACGTGCATGAAGCGCTCCCCGAACAGGTCGCGCAGCTCCCGGCAGTTCTCGAAGGCCTCCAGTGCGGAGACCCAGTTCCCGGGCAGCGACGCCTCGGCTCCGTTATAGCCGTTGCCGGTCACGGGCTCGCCGGGATCTATCCGGTTGGTGATGCCGTGGAGGATGCCGGCGAGTATCGCCGCCACGGCCAGGTAGGGGTTCGCGTCGGCGCCCGCGACCCGGTGCTCGATCCGCTTGGAGCCGGGAGGGCCGACCGGGATGCGCAGCGCCGTCGTCCGGTTGTTGACGCCCCAGGTGGGAGCGGTCGGCGCATAGGATTCCACCTGGAAGCGGCGGAAGGAGTTGGCGTTCGGCGCGAACAGCGCCATCGCCCCCGGCATCGTCGCGGCGAGCCCGCCGATCGCGTGGAGCAGCAGGTCGCTGCCGATCGCCTCCGGCCGGTCGGTCTCGAAGACGTTCCGCCCGTCGCGGTCGATCAGGCTGACATGGACGTGCATGCCGCTGCCGGCATGCTGGGGATAGGGCTTGGCCATGAAGGTGGCGTCGAGCTTGTGCTTGGCCGCGACGCCCCGGACCACGCGCTTGAACAGGATCGCGTGGTCGGCGGCCAGCACCGGGTCGGGGACGTGGTGGAGGTTGATCTCGCACTGGCCGGGGCCGTATTCGGCGACCGCGGTGTCGGTCGGGATGCCCTGGGCATGCGCCGCCTCCTCGATCTCGTCGAGGACGTGGCCGAAGTCGTAGAGCTCGTTCATCCCGTAGACCTGGGTCGTGCTCTGGCGCACGCCGCTGGTCGGCGAGAGCGGCGGCCGGGGCTTGTCCTCCTCGCCCCAGTCGCCGTCCAGCAGGTAGAACTCCAGCTCGACCGCGACGACGGCCGTCAGCCCCAGCTCCGCAAGCCGGCCCTTCAACTGTTCCACGAGCGCGCGCGGCGCCGCGAAGAAGGGCGTGCCGTCCTGGTCGTGCATCGAGAGCAGGATCTGGCCGGTCGGCTTGCGGAGCCAGGGAGTGCGCTGGAGCGTGCCGGGGACGGGGAAGCACGGACGGTCCGGGTCCCCCTCGTCCCAGGACAGCCCGGTCGTGTCGACCGTGGCGCCGGTGATGTCCATCGCGTAGATGGACCCCGGGAAGGAGCAACCCTCCGTGAAGAGCTTCGGCAGGCTCGCCGCCGGGAGGCGCTTGCCCCGCAACACTCCGCAGTTGTCGGGCAGCAGGACATCGATCGTCGAGATGTCGGGATTCAGTTCGAGAAATTTCAGGGCTTCTGTGTCGTCGCGAAACGCTGTCATAATGGGGCCGCTTGATTGTTGGCGATGCTTGCCATCGTCTCCGGGCGACCGGGGGCGGGTCAAGAACTCCCGGACGGGGGCGCGCGCCGACGGGGATCGCCCCGGCGAAACGGGCTCGGGCGCCCTCCACGATGAAGCGACTGGTTCAACAGCACGGAGTCGGCCGGGGGCCGCGCGCACCCGGACCGTGAATCTGCATGGATTTGCTAACCACTTTCATAGCCCAGCATCACATTACCGAAGTCGAGTGCCTGATCCCGGACTTGTCCGGCGTCGCACGCGGCAAGATCCTTCCAGCGGAGAAATTCCTCCGCATCCTGCGCGAGCGGGGCCTGCGCCTGCCGGAGGCGATCTTCATCCAGACCGTCACCGGCGATTTCCCCGACGACGAGGACGTCACCAGCCCGGCCAACGCCGACATCTACATGGTGCCGGACGAGAAGACGATCCGCCTCGTGCCCTGGTACAAGGAAGCGACCGCCCAGGTCATCTGCGACTGCTTCTACGCGGACGGCAGCCCGGTCGACATCTCGCCGCGCTGGGTGCTGAGGCGGGTGCTCGAGCTCTATCATGCCCGGGGCTGGCAGCCGATCGTCGCCCCGGAGCTGGAGTTCTTCCTGGTCCAGATCAACAAGGACCCGGACTACCCGCTGGCGCCGCCGGTCGGCCGCTCCGGCCGCACCGAGAGCGGGCGCCAGGCCTACGGCATCGACGCCGTCAACGAGTTCGACCCTATCTTCGAGGACGTCTACGACTACTGCGAGGCGCAGAACATCGACATCGACACCCTGACCCACGAGGCCGGGGCGGCGCAGATCGAGATCAACTTCAACCACGGCGACGCGCTGGAACTGGCCGACCAGGTGTTCCTGTTCAAGCGCACGGTCCGCGAGACCGCGATCCGGCACAACGTCTACGCCACCTTCATGGCGAAGCCGATGCAGTCCGAGCCGGGCAGCGCCATGCACGTGCACCAGAGCGTCGTCGACCGCGACATGGGCAAGAACCTGTTCTCGACCGATGAGGGCGAGGACACGCCGCTGTTCATGTCCTACGTCGCCGGCCTGCAGAAATACCTGCCGGCGGCGATGCCGCTGCTCGCCCCCAACGTCAACTCCTACCGCCGGCTGATCGCGGGCTCGGACGCGCCGATCAACGTGCATTGGGGCCGCGACAACCGCACCGTCGGCTTCCGCGTGCCGGTCTCGCCGCCGGACTCGCGGCGGGTCGAGAACCGTGTCGCCGGCGCCGACGCGAACCCGTACCTGGCGCTCGCGGCGTCGCTCGCCTGCGGCTATCTCGGCATGATCCAGGAACTGGAGCCGACCGACCCCGTGAAGGGCAGCGCCCACCGCCTCGCCTTCACGCTGCCGCGCCACCAGTTCGATGCC
>NZ_DASYHS010000121.1:0-22952 GCF_035998295.1 Arenibaculum sp.
GCCGCTCTCGACCCAGTCGAGACGGACCCGGCCGTCCTCGATCCGCCAGTCGACCGAGACCGCGCCGCCCGCGACCGACAGCGCCCCGTGGCGCGCGGCGTTGGTCGCCAGCTCGTGGAAGATCAGCGAGAGCGTCTGCGCCTCCTCCGGCCCGATCGCGACCGGCGGTCCGGAGACGACGAACCGCCCGCTCTCCGGCGGCTCGAAGGCGAGCGTCTCGCCCTCGAGGACGCGGCGCAGGTCGGTGTCGGTCCACCGGCTCTCGGAGAGGCGGTCATGGGCCCGGGACAGCGCGGCTATGCGGCCTTCGACGGCCCGCCGGTACTCGTCGACGCTGGCGGCGCGGGTCATGCGCAGCGTCCCGATCACGACCGCGAGCATGTTGCGCGCCCGATGGTCCAGCTCGGCCATGAGGACCTGCTGGCGCTTCTCCGTGCGCCTGCGCTCGGTGTCGTCGGAGGAGACGCCGATGATGCCGATCAGCCGGCCCTCCTCGTCGTGTATCGGCGAGTCGATCACATGGGCGGAAAAGGAGCGCCCGTCCCGACGCCGGACCTCGATGCCGCCTGACCAGCTATGGCCCGCCTGCAGCGCGGCCATGATCTCGCCGGCGTGGCGCGCCGCGTCCGGGGCCGGCGTGACGTCCAGGACGTTGCGCCCCATCACCTCGTCGACGCGCCAGCCGTAGAGCGTCTCGGCGAACCGGTTCCAGTACAAGATGCGGCCCGTGAGGTCGGTCGCGATCACCGCCTGCTCGACCGCGTCCAGGAGGCTGGCCTGGAAGCGGATGCGTTCCTCGGCGGCATGGCGGTCGGTGACGTCCCGGATGATCCCGGTGGTGCCGAGCGGGGTGCCGTCCCCGGCCCGCAGCACCTCGCCGCGCACCGCGATCCGGCGGATGCCGCCGTCGGGACGCAGGGCCCGGTACTCGTCCTCGATCAGGGTCCCGCCCGAGCGGATCACCACGTCGGCCCGGCTCCAGACCCGGCCGCGGTCCTCGGGATGGATGCGGGCAAGGAACTCCTCCAGCGTCACGGCCGAGCCACGGGGAAAGCCGAGGATCTCCTTGAAGCGTTCGGACAGGAAGAAGCGGCGGCTGCGCAGGTCGTGGGCCCACTCGCCCATGCCGGCGGCCTCGACGGCGACGACGAGGCGGCGCTCGCGCTCCAGCGCCACGGCACCGGCCCCGGCGCGCCCGATCGCCTCCGCCGCGACCTGCGCGAAGGACGCGAGGGCCGCCTCGTCCTCCGCGGTGAGGCCGTCCCCGCAGCCCCAGAGGGACAGCGTGCCGACAAGCGCACCCGTCGCGGCGACCAGCGGCAGGGAAAGCGCCGGGGGCCGTCCCCCTTCCGGGCCGGCGCCGTCGGGATCGGTACTGCCCGCCAGGGTCAGGACCGCTTCGCGGGCACCGGAAAGGGCGCATGCGCCGTCCACGGCCGCACGGAGGACGTCGTCCGCGGTCCCGGCGGACAGGACGGCCGCGGCGGCCCGGCCCAGCGCCCGGAGACGGGCGGCGGGGGAGCGGTCGTGGTCCTCGACCCCGGTCATGGCCGGCGATGGCGTTGCGTTTCCATCATCCTGAGGCCAACCGGGACCTTTGGGCGAGGTTCCCGCGCAGGTGGCGGGGCGCTCCGGGCGGTCGGAAGGGTCCGGCGGCCGGGTGAACAGCAGCTCATGCACCGGTTCATGCGGCGACCCAGCGCGCCTCCAGCGCGTCCAGGGTCCCGTCCGCGAGCGCGGCCCGGACGTCGCGCATCAGCCGGTTCATCACCGCAACGTTGTGGATCGAGATCAGCGTCGGGCCGAGCAGCTCGCCCGCGCGCAGCAGGTGGTGCAGGTAGCCGCGACTCCAGGTCCGGCAGGTCGCGCAGTCGCAGCCGGGCTCGACCGGCCCGGGGTCGGAGCGGAAGCGGGCGTTGCGCAGGTTGAGCCGTTCCCCGGGCGCGCCCGGCGCCAGCGCCCAGCCGTGCCGGGCGATGCGGGTCGGCGAGACGCAGTCGAAGGTGTCGATGCCTAGGCGGACGCCGGCGAAGACGTCGGCGATCCCGCCGATGCCGAGCAGGTGCACCGGCCGGTCGGGATGGACGTACGGCATGCACATCGCGACCACCTCGTACATCTGCTCCTTGCTGGCGCCGAGAGAGCCGCCGACCGCCGTCCCGAAGAACGGCCGGCCGCGGGTGTACTCGGCGCTCTCCCGGCGCAGGTCGGGATAGACGCCGCCCTGGATGATGCCGTACAGGGCCTGCGGCTCGCCGTTGGCGCTCATGCCGCCGCCGCGCGCGAACTCCGCCAGCGAGCGGTCGCCCCAGCGGTGGCTCAGCGCCATCGACCGCGCGGTGTAGTCCCGGTCGACGTGGAAGGGTGTGCATTCGTCGAGTTGGACGACGAGGTCGGCGCCGAGCTTGCGCTGGATGTCGATCGACGTCTCGGGCGAGAGGAACAGCTTCGAGCCGTCGAGATAGGACCGGAACTCCGCGCCCTTCTCGGAGACGCGGGTCAAGGTGCGCTCGCGCGGCTGGGAGCGGCGGCCCTTGATCTCGTCCGCGACCGAGCCGTGGCCCATCGAGAAGATCTGGAAGCCGCCCGAATCGGTCAGCATCGGGCCGTCCCAGCCCATGAACCGGTGGAGACCGCCGAGCGCCGCGACGACGTCGGCGCCGGGCTGGATCATCAGGTGGTAGGTGTTGGACAGGATGATGTCGGTGCGCGCCTCGCGCATCTGCTGCGGGCTCACGCCCTTGATCGATGCCTTGGTCGCGCAGAAGATGAAGTTCGGCGTCTCGATCGTGCCGTGGGGCGTGCGCAGCCGCCCCACCCTCGCCCGGCTCGCCGGGTCGCGGTGCAGGACGTCGAAGCCGAACCGGGCCCCGTAGTCCAGGTTCCCGATCGCGGGAGGCGCGCCGGCCGTCATGCCGGCACTCCCGGACCGGGACTGGTCCTGGTACGGACGGCCCAGGTCGACAGGTACATGAACGGCGTGTCCAGCAGCGCCACCGCGAGGCGCAGCCCGTAGGTGCCGAGGATGTAGGTGAAGACCAGCGGTTCCCAGCCCAGCGGCTCGGGCGCGAACACGACCCATGCCAGCACGCTGAAGACGGCGTTGTCGATCAGGGCCGAGACCATGGTCGAGGCGTTGTTGCGCAGCCACAGCCGCCGCTCCCCGGTAAGGCGGCGGATGCGGTCGAACAGCCAGACGTCGCAGAGCTGGCTCGCGAGATAGGCGCACATGCCGGCGACGAAGAAGGCGGGCTGGGGCAGGAACAGCGCCTGCAGGTGGCCCTGGACCGGCAGCGCCCAGGCCATGTCCTCGCCGGCCGCCTCCGGCGTCAGGGGCGCGTAGCCCAGGGTCAGCACCAGCAGGACCGTCCACAGCAGGAAGGCCGCGAACCCTATCATGATGCCCGTGCGCGCGGCGGCGCGGCCCCAGTGCTCGGCCAGGATGTCGGTCGCGAGATAGCTGGAGGCGAACAGCACCGTCCCCAGCGCCACGGGATGGCCGTAGATCGCGAAATCGACCGCCTTCAGCACCTGCATGTTGGCGCCGATGACCGCGACCGCGATGTAGACGTAGAGGCCGGCCGCCCCGAACAGCCGCGCCATCGCCAGGACGGCGCCGAAGCAGACGACAAGTTCCGCGCCGAGCATCAGCTCGGGCGGCAGCCCGTTCAGGAAGGAGACCAGCGTCTCGGGAGAAAGGTTCATCGCGGTCGATCCGGCGGGATGCCGGTGGATCCCGGCCACCACGACCGCGGCCCGAAAGGCCGGCCGGTCATGGTGGCGGTCCCGTGCGGATCACCGGGTCCGCGGGCAGTCCCGCGGACGGCAAGCCGGCGAGCAGGAGGCCGTCAGGCCGCCTGGCGCTCGGCGGCGGCCTTGATCGCGCGCTTCACGCGGCGCGCCTCGAGGCTCAGCACGGCGTCCTTCGCGTCGAGCATGAAGGCGTCGAGGCCGCCCTTGTGCTCGATCGTGCGGATCGCGTTGGTGGACAGGCGCAGGCGCACCATCCGCCCCAGCAGGTCGCTCAGCATGGAGGTTTCCTGGAGGTTCGGCTGAAAACGGCGGCGGCTCTTGTTGTTGGCGTGGCTGACGTTGTTGCCAAACATCACGCCCTTGCCGGTCACGGCGCAACGTCGTGCCATCGGACAGGTTCCTCGTTGACGAAAAAGACCCGAGCCGGACGGAGGACCGCCCGACGGAGCCGCGTATATAGGCGATGGAGCGCCGCCGCGTCAAGCCGCGGATGGCGGGTTCCGGCCTCATGGAGACGGGACGCCTTCGCGCGACGGGGCGAAGGGACCCTCCGTGACCACGAGCAGCACGACGCTGCGCTCGTCGAGGCCGAGCCCCGCCCGGTCGGGGCCTGCGCGCAGGAGCCCCGCCAGCCCGGCGGCGCCCGACGGCGTGGAGCGAAGGCCGGCCTCGCGCTCGAGCACCGATACCGCGTCGAGGAGGTCGCGGTCCTCCACCAGGACGGTCCGGGCCCGGTGACGCCTCAGGATCTCCACCGCGGGTGCCGACGCCATCCCGCAGGAGAGCATGTCGGCCGCGGTCCCGAGGTCGCCCCCGACCCGTTCGATCCGGCCGGTCTCCAGCGCGTGGCGCACGCATGCCGCCTCGACGGGCTCGACGACCGCCACGGTGAAGGGGTGCGCGCCCAGCGCGCGCAGTCCTTCCGCCATCGCCGCGGCGAGCCCCCCGACCCCGGCCTGGACGAAGAGGTGGGTGGGCGGCGGCCCCCCGGCGAGCTGGCGCGCGATCTCGTCGGTGATGCGCCGGTAGCCGCGCATCACGTCAGCGACGACCGGGTCGTCCGGACGGTCCGTCGTGTCGGGGATCAGCAGCATGCCGCCGCCCTCCGCGAGCGAACGCGCGTGGTCGACCGCGTCGTCGTAGGTGCCGGCCACCATCACCACCTCCGCGCCGGTCCCGGCGATCCGGCCGGTCCGGGCGCGGTCCACCTTGCCGTGCAGGACCACCACGGCGCGCGTACCGGCTGCCCGGGCGGCGAGTGCTACGGCCAGGCCGTGATTGCCGTCGCTGGCGCATACCAGCGCCGGCAGCCCGCCATGCGCCCGGGGATCGGCGAGTAGCGCCTCGACGGAGGTGCCGGACCGCCGCGCGAGCGCCTTCAGCCCGGCCGACAGGCCGCCCAGGATCTTGAAGTTGCCGAACGGCCGTTCGTTCTCGGCCTTGAGGAGGACCCGCGCGACGCCGGAACGCCGTGCGAGCGCCTCGCTCTCGATCAGCCGCGTCGGTTCGGAGGGGCCGAATGCGGCGGCTATGATGTCAGGTTGCGTATGCATGTCCCTATTGATGCCGGAATCGCGTGCCGCTTCCCGGCGAATGGCGCCCGCGTCCTTCGCGATCGAGGCGCCTGCCCCACCGTCTCCGCGGTTCGGCGGCATGCCGGTTTCATGCGTGAAGATGCAAATTTCGCGCGCGAAGCCGCGGCCCTCCTGCGCTATGTAGATGCCGGGAGGCGCGCATATGGACCGGATAGACGTCAGGCTGCTGGAACAGCTGCAGGAGAACGCGGATCGGAGCGCCGAGCAGCTGATGGAGGACGTCCCTCTGTCGGCATCGGCGATCCAGCGGCGGATCCGGCGGCTCAAGGACGACGGCGTGATCGAGCGCGTGATCGCGGTCGCCAACCCGCGCAAGGTGGGCGCGCCGGTGTGCTGCATCGTCTCGCTCGAGATCGAGCGGGAACGGCCCGAGCTGCTCGCCCAGCTCAGGCGCTGGCTGAACCATGAGCGCCAGATCCAGCAAGCCTACTACGTCACGGGGGACGCCGACTTCGTCCTCGTCGTGGCGGCGCCCGACATGGAGAGCTACGAGGCGCTGATGGCCCGGCTGATGCACGACAACGCCAATGTCCGGCGCTTCACCACGAACGTCTCGCTCGGGCCGGTGAAGCGCGGACTGGCCGTGCCGATCGACGGGGCGTAGCCGCCCCGCCGCGCCCTCAATCGTGGGTGTCGCCGGCCAGCGGCGTGGCGCGCATCGAGGGCCGCGCCGCGAAGGCGTCGAACCAGGTGGTGAGCCGGGGCCTGCCGTCGCGAAAGCCGGGGAGCTCCCGGAACTCGAGCCAGTCCAGCACCGTCGCCAGGGCGATGTGGCCGACATGCAGGGGTGCCTCGAACTCGTCCGACGCCTCGAGCCAGTCATAGGCGGAGGTCAGCTTCAGCGCGTAGCCCTGGGCCAGCGGCTCGTAGCGGAGCGGCTCCGGCCGCCGCGCGGTCTCCCAGCGCAGCGCGATCCCCGAGTCGGCGAGGCCCTGCGCGAGTGCCTGCATCCGCAGCGCCGCCCACCGCCGCTCCGGGTCGACGGGGAAGAGGGAGCGGGACGCGAGCGTGTCCAGGAACGCGCAGATCACGTCGGAATCGAACAGAGCGTCCCGGCTGGGACGGAGCAGGACGGGGACCTTCCCCAACGGGTTCTGCGCGAACACCTCGGCGTTGCGCTGCGTGGGGCTGGTCTCATGGTGGATCACCTCGACGCGGTCGGCGAGGCCGGCCTCGTGCGCGAACACCAGGGCCTTGCGCGCGTAGGGCGAGTGGGTCTGGTAGAGGAGCTTCATCGTCTTCCTTCTTCGGCTGCGTGCGGTCCGTTCGAACGTCTTCCGCCCGACCGAGGAATAGCCGCAGGCAGGCGCGCGCATCGGGCGTCCATGCGCGACGCGACGCCCGTTTTTCGCGCCAGGGCGGGCCCGGCCGCCTCGGGCCGACGCGCGCGGGCACGCTGCGCCGCAGCAGGCGGCGGCCCGGAAGTTGGCCAAGGCGAGGCGTCCGGCCGGAAAGGGAATTTTGGCGGCGCACAAAAATTAATCCGCTAACGATCGAGTTAATATTTCAACAAGAAACCCGTGCCAACAAACATTCGCACCTGTATAGTCTCACCAGAGACTGAAACTATCAGCAATGCGCATGCGACCAACCCCGACAGGAAGACGATCTATTTCGTAAAATTCTCCTCAATACGATCGTATTCATGTCGATCACGAGATTCGACTTGGGTAAAGCCCGCGCGACGGCCCGTCGAGACCACCAGGGAGGGAAGGGAACGATGAAGAAGGTCCTGCTGACCACGGCCCCCAAGGAAGCCCTGATCGAGCCGAACGGCGTCGGCGGCAATTGGTACGACCGCACCGACACCTACATGGCCTGGACCTGCGCCGTCGATCTCGACGACCGGCTGTCGGTCACCTGCCCGCCGACGGGCCTGCGCTTCCTGAAGTCGAACGTGCCGGACGTCGAGGTGCTGGAGTACCCGACCTGGGCGGAGTACCTGGCCGCGCTGCGCTCCGAGAAATGGGACATGGTCGGCATCAGCTTCTACACCTGGTCGACGCCGGTCGCGATCGAGATGGCGAAGGCCGCGCGCGAGGCCGGCGTGAAGGACATCTGGGGTGGCAACTACGGCGCCATCGGCCCAGACCTCGACGCCCATTTCACCCGCCTGATCAAGGGCCCGGGCGAGAACGCGCTGCACCAGTACGTCTACGGCAAGCCGCTCAAGCGCATCCACCACCCGGCGATGCTGGGCTACAGCAGCTTCCGCGGCGTCTCCTCGCCGGTCGGCTACCTCTATTCCAAGCGCGGCTGCAACGTCGGCTGCACCTTCTGCTCGACGCCGGTCTTCAACGCCAAGGAGGACGCGATCTTCCTGGAGGAGACCTACGAGGCGCTCGACGCCTACAAGGAGGCGAGGGTCGCGCACGTCATCATCTACGACGAGAGCTTCTTCCTGCAGAACCACCTCGCCGAGAAGATCGTCGACGCGCTGGCCGAGCGCAGCCTGCCCTGGATCTGCCTGACCCGGGCGGACCTGATCCGCGGGCGCATCGGCGAGCTGACCGACCGCTGCATGGACGGCGCGATCGTCGGCATCGAGTCGTACCGCGACAAGCACATCGCCGACGTGCGCAAGCGCGACGACGTCTACAACGTCCGCCAGACCGTGCGCGAGCTGATCAAGTACGACCGCCGCGCGCTCGGCACCTTCATGATCGGCTTCGCCGACGACACCGCCGAGGACATGGCCTACGACATCAACCAGCTCGCCGATGAAGGGCTGTTCGCCTGCCAGCTCACGCTGCTGACGCCGTTCCACAGGACGAAGCTGTGGAAGCAGATGGAGCATCTCGTCGACGAGGACGACCTCAGCAAGTTCGACCTCTACAACCTGGTCTGGAAGCATCCCAAGGTCAGCAAGTCCGAGATCCGCGACGTGCTCGCCTGGGCGCAGCGCCAGGTCAACGAGCCGTCCCGCATCGCGGCCAAGGTCAAGCAGGAGATGAAGCAGAAGCTTCGCAAGGAGATGGCGCAGCGGCGCGGCCTGCCGCCCGGAGCCACCGCCGGCGGCGAGTTCGCCGGGGCGCGGGCGTGACGCCCGGGCCTACGCCTCCGACAGCCCGGCCGGCACCGCCGCCGCTCGACCAGGGAAGGGCAACGATGAGACGCCTGAACATCCTCTGCGTCCAGCTCGGTTTCCACAAGGACTACCCCGACGTCTCGACGCTCGCGACCACCTACAACGACGGCATCTACTACGTCGGCTCGTTCGTGAAGGAACAATACCCCGACGCCGCCGTGGACATGTGCCAGATGTTCTGGGGCGAGGACCCCGCGGACTTCCCGCTGGAGAGCTACGACTACATCCTGATCTCCGCGCTCGCGACCCATTTCTGGTCGAACATCCCGGCGCTGGAGACGATCAAGCGCCGCAAGCGGCCGGACTGCGCGGTCGTGATGGGCGGCCCGCACGCCGCCTTCGCCCCGTACGAGGCGCTGCGCTACGCCGACTACGCCGTGCTCGGCGAGGGCGAGGTCCCGACCGTCCAGCTGATCGAGGCGCTCGAGTCCGGCTCCGGCATCGACGCGGTCGAGAACATCGCCCATGTCGCGGACGACGGGCGGCTGCAGATCAACAAGTTCACCCGCTATTCGCGGATCGGCACGGCGATCGACCCGGCGCTGCTCGCACGCGCCCCGCGGCTGCACTGGGCGACCGTGTCCATGTCGCGCGGCTGCCCGTTCGACTGCTCGTTCTGCTACGCGATCCGGCTGCTCGGCCGGCAGTTCCGGACCAAGGGCATCGAGGACATCAAGGCCGAGCTCGACGGCATCAACCGCCAGACCGGCTGCACCCGGTTCTACGTCACCGACCTGAACTTCACGACCCGGAAGGACTTCTGCCACCAGGTCGCCGAGGCGTTCCGGGACCGCGACTACAAGTTCATCGCGATGAGCCGGATCAACCACGCCGACGACATGGACCTGGTCCTCGACCTGAAGCGCTCCGGCTTCGACGAGTACTGCCTGGGCGTCGAGTCGGAGGACCCGGACGTGCTGCGCGCCTTCAACAAGAAGGTCGACCCGTCGGAGCAGACGCGCCGCCTGCTCGCCTTCGCCGAGAACGACATCTACATCCACTCCGCGATCATCTACGGGCTGGAGGCGCAGGACCGCGGCGCGATCGAGGCCACGGCGCGCTGGTGCGCCGACGCGCGCATCGCCCACCCGACCTTCGTATGCCTGGCCGAGTACCCGTTCCAGAACCTGCTGTTCGGGGCGCGCCAGGACATCGAGGACCACCGGGTGATCATGGAGGTGCCGACCTACCAGCACTATTCCTTCGTCGGCATCTTCCCCCGCCATATGCGCCCGAGCGAGCTGCAGCGCGGCATCCTCGACAGCTACTCGATCTTCTTCCGCCGCGCCTTCGAGGTGGAGACCCGGCCCCAGCGCCGCGCCCGCCTGAAGGCCTACGAGCGCAGCGTGGCCGTGGGGAACGCCGGCATGGAGCGCCACATCGCGTTCCTGGAGAAGCTGGAGGAGCCGTACTACACCGCCGCGGGGACGCTGCGCGAGGACCTGCTGAAGGCGGACTTCGAGGCGCGGTACGGCGGGCTGAGGGCGTGGCTGGAGCGTTCGTCCAAGCGCGACGACGCGGCCTTCACCAAGGCCTACGCCCGATGAGCCTCGGCGCGGACGCCCCGGCATCCGTCGTCGACGCATTCCTCGAAAGCGTCCGCCGCAACCCCTACCGGGTCGTCGCGCGCGTGGTCGAGCGCTCGCGCCGGGAGCACGCGTTGACCGCCGGCGAGCTGAACCGGATGATGGGCATCGCAGCGCTCGGGCTCGCCGCGCGGGGCGTCGGCTGCGGCGACCGGGTCGTGCTCGCGCTGCCGGCATCGCGCGACTTCCTCGCCCTCTATCTCGGCGCGCTGTATGCCGGTGCCATCCCGCTGGTCGTCGCCGAGCCGAAGGCGGACCGGCTCGCGCATTACGCCGGGCACCTGCGCGGCCTCGCCGGCGCGGCCGGCGCCGCGGCCGTGGTCGCGGGCGAGGAGGCGGCGGACGGGCTGGGGCCGCTGCTCGACCGGCCGGTGCTGACGGCGGCGGCGGTCCGGGCCGGCGCGCGCGCCGCCGCCGCCCCGCCGCGCGGCCGGAACGAGGGCGCGATCGCCCATCTCCAGGCGACGTCGGGCTCGACCGGCACGCCCAGGCTGGCGGTGGTCCGGCACGCCAACGTCGCCGCGAACGTGGCCGCGATCGGCCGCGCCGTCGGCCATCGCGAGGACGACGTGCTGGTCACCTGGCTGCCGCCGTCCCACGACATGGGCCTGATCGGCCTGTCCTACGCGCTCCACCACGACATACCGGTCGTGCTCTCGGACACCGCGAACTTCGTCGCGAACCCGCTGTCCTGGCCCGAGCTGCTGAGCCGGCACCGCGGCACGCTCTCGCCGGCACCCAACTTGGCGTTCCAGATGTGCGCGCGCCTCGCCAGGCTGCGGCCGCCGCAGGGCCTCGACCTGTCGGCGTGGCGCGTCGCGCTGTGCGGGGCGGAGCCCGTCCACGAGAGCACGCTGCGCCAGTTCCAGGACGCGTTCGCGGGCTCGGGCCTGGCGGAAGGGACGCTGCTGCCGGTCTACGGCCTCGCGGAGGCGACGCTGGCGGTCACCCTGCCCGAGACCGGACGGCCCTTCGCCGTCGACCGGGTCGACGCCGACCTCGTCGCGTCCGGCGGCGTGGCCGAGCCGCGCGGGGAAGGCGATGCGCGCGCGCTGGCGCTGGTCTGCGTCGGCCGGCCGGTCGAGGGGCATGCGCTGCGCGTCGCGGACGCCGACGGCACTCCCCTGCCCGACCGGCGCGTCGGCGAGATCGAGTTCGCGGGGCCGAGCGTCGTGGAGGGCTACTGGAACGCGCCGGAGGAGACGGCGGCCCTCAGGCGGCCCGACGGCTGGCTGCGCACCGGCGACCTCGGCTACCTCGCCGAGGGCGGCCTCTACGTGACCGGGCGGCGCAAGGACCTGCTGATCCTGAACGGCCGCAACTACACCCCGAACCAGATCGAGACGCTGGTCGAGACCGTGACGCGCAGCGCCGTGACCCCGGCGGCGGTCGCGGTCGGCCGGCACGACGCGCATTCGCGGACCGAGACCCTGCACCTGCTGCTCGACACGAGGCTCGCGGCCGAGGACGGCGAGCGGGCGGTGGCGCAGCGCGTCCGCGAGGCGCTGGAAGAGGTGTTCGCGATCGGCGGCGTCAGCGTCCACTGGGTGGCGGGCGGACGCATCCCGCGCACTCCCAGCGGCAAGGTGCAGCGCTACCTGTGCCGGGATCTGGTCGAGGAGGCGCTGGCGGAGGAACGGCCGGACGGGAACGCCGGGCGGGAATGAGGACGGGGCCTCGACGCCCCACCAAGCCTAGGGAGGCACGGGAGCCATGACGGCGACGAACGGTTCGGAACCGATTGCGATCATCGGGATCGGCTGCCGCTTTCCCGGCGGCGTGGACGGCCCCGACGCCTTCTGGCGCCTGCTGACCGGCGGGGTCGACGCGATCTCCGAGATCCCGGCCGACCGCTGGAACGCGCAGTGGTTCTTCCATCCCGACCCCGCCGCCCGCCCCGGGTCCATGAGCGTGCGCTACGGCGGCTTCGTCGATGCGATCGACCGGTTCGACGCCGGCTTCTTCGGCATCTCCCCGCGCGAGGCGGCGCTGATGGACCCGCAGCAGCGCCTGCTGCTGGAGGTCGCCTGGGAGGCGATCGAGGACGGCGGCCAGACGCTGGAGCGCCTGGGCGGCAGCAAGGCCGGCGTCTTCGTCGGCATCGCCGCCTACGACTACGCCGAGATCCAGCACGGCGCCGACAACCGCGACTTCATCGGCCCGCACACCAACACCGGGCTGGCGCTGAGCATCGCCGCAAACCGCATCTCCTACATCTTCAACTTCACCGGCCCCAGCATCGCGGTCGACACCGCGTGCTCGTCCTCGCTGGTCGCGATGCACCTCGCCTGCCGGGCGCTGCGCCAGGGCGAATGCACGACCGCGCTGGTCGGCGGGGTCAACGCGATCTTGAAGCCGGAAGCCACGATCGGCTTCAGCCGCGCCTCGATGCTGGCCCCCGACGGGCGGTGCAAGACCTTCGACGCGCGCGCCAACGGCTACGTCCGCGGCGAGGGCGCCGGCGTCGTGATGCTGAAGCCGCTGTCGGCGGCGCGCGCCGACGGCGACCGCGTCTACGCCGTGATCCGCAACAGCGTCGTCAACCAGGACGGCCGCACCAACGGCATGACCGTGCCCGGCCGGGCCGCCCAGGAAGCCATGCTCCGCGAGGCCTACGAGGGCGCCGGGATCGTCCCCGGCGAGGTCCAGTACATGGAGGCCCACGGCACCGGCACCCCGGTCGGCGACCCGATCGAGGTCGGGGCGATCGGCACCGTGCTCTCCGGCGGCCGGCCGGCGGACCGGCCCTGCGTCATCGGCTCGGTCAAGACCAATATCGGCCACCTGGAGGCGGCGGCCGGCATCGCGGGGGTCATCAAGGCGGCGCTGGCGATCGAGCACCGCCAGATCCCGCCGAACCTGAACTTCCAGTCGCCCAACCCCGAGATCGCGTTCAAGGCGCTGAAGCTGCGCGTCCCGGTCGCGCTCGAGCCCTGGCCGGACAACGGCTGCCCGGCGCGGGCCGGCGTCAACTCCTTCGGCTTCGGCGGGACCAACGCGCATGTCGTGCTCGAGGAGGCGCCGGCGCGCGCCGCCGGCGCGGGCCTGGAGACAGCCGGGGACACCGTGCACGTCCTGCCGATCTCGGCGCGCGGGGCCGACGCGCTGGACGCGCTCGCCCGCGGCTGGCGCGAGCTGCTGTCCCGGCCAGATGCCGGTGGCGAGCCCGGCGCCGGCGGCGAGCCCGACCTCGCGGCGCTGTGCGCGGCCGCTGATATCGCCGCGCTGTGCGCGGCCGCGGCCCTGCGCCGCAGCCACCACGACCACCGCCTCGCCGTGCTCGGCCGCACGCGCGGCGAGCTACGGGACCGGATCGACGAGCATCTCGCCGGCGGGACGGCGGCCGGCATCGCCAGCACGCGCCAGCACGGCGCGCGGCCGGGGGCGAGGCCGGTCTTCGTGTTCTCGGGCATGGGGCCGCAATGGTGGGCGATGGGCCGCCAGCTCCTCGCCTGCGAGCCGGTGTTCCGCGCGGCGCTGGAGCGCTGCGACGCCGCCTTCGCGCGCCACGCCGGCTGGTCGCTGCTGGCGGAGATGACGGCGCAGGAGGAACGCTCGCGCATGGCCGAGACGCAGGTCTCGCAGCCCGCGAACTTCGCGCTCCAGGTAGCGCTGTTCGAGCTGTGGCGGTCCTGGGGGATCGAGCCGGGGGCGATCGTCGGCCACAGCACCGGCGAGGCGGCGGCCTTCCACTGCGCCGGGGTGATGGACCTGGACGAGGCGACCCGGGTCATCTACCACCGCTCGCGCCTGCAGCAGCGCGCCAGCGACAAGGGCCGGATGGCGGCGGCCGCGCTGACGGCGGAGCAGGCGCGCGCCCGGCTCGCCGGCTATGAGGGCCGGGCGACGCTGGCCGCGGTCAACAGCCCGGGCTCCGTGACGCTGGCCGGCGACACGGACGCGATCGAGGAACTGGTCGCGGCGCTGGAGAGCGAGGGCAACGGGCCCCGCCTGCTGCCGGTCACCGTCCCCTTCCACAGCCACCACATGGACCCGCTGCGCGACGAGCTGCTGGCGGCGCTGGAGGGCCTGCGCACCGCGACGCCCAACATCCCGCTGGTCTCGACCGTCACCGGCGAGGACGCGGGAGGACTGACGCTCGACGCCGGCTACTGGTGGCACAACGTGCGCGACCCCGTGATGTTCGCCCCGGCCGTCGCCGGGCTGATCGAGCGCGGCCACGAGCTGTTCCTGGAGGTCGGGCCGCACCCGGTGCTGTCCAGCATGATCTCCGAGTGCCTCGCCGCCGCCCGGCGCAAGGGCGCGGTGTTCCACACGCTGCGCCGCCAAGCCGACGAGCAGGCGACGATCCGGGGCTCGCTCGCCGCCCTCTATGCGACCGGCCAGGCCGTGGACTGGGCGGCGCTGCAGGCCGGAGACGGCGGCGGCGTCCGGCTGCCCGCCTATCCCTGGCAGCGCGAGCGCCACTGGCACGAGCCGGCATCGTCGATCGACGGCCGGCTCGGCAGCCGGGTCCATCCGCTGCTCGGCCGGCGCACGGACGCCGCGGCGCCGAGCTGGGAGGCCGACGTCGACCGCTGGCTGTTCCCCTGGCTCGACGACCACCGGGTCCAGGGTGCCGCGATCTATCCCGGTGCCGGCTACGTCGAGATGGCGCTGGCGGCCGGCCGCGAGGCCGGTTCCGGACCGGTGGTGCTAGAAGACCTCCGCTTCCACCGGGCGATGGTCCTGCCCGACGACCGGTCGTGCCGGATGCAGACGACCCTCGACGAGCGCGAGGGCACGCTGTCGATCCATTCCCGCCCGCGCGGCGGCGAGGGTGACTGGGCGCTCCATGCCAGCGGCCGGATCGTCCGGCGCGCCGGCACGGCCGAGCGCGTGGACCTCGCGGCGCTGCGGGCCCGCTTCGGGGGCGGCGCCGCGGACTGCTACGCCGAGTTCAGGGAGATCGGGCTCGACTACGGCCCGTGCTTCCAGGGGATCGAGCAGCTCTGGCGCGGCGAGGGCGAGGCGGTCGGCGTCCTGCGGCTGCCAGAGCCGCTGCGCGCCGACGCCGGCACCTTCATCGTGCACCCGTCGCTGCTGGACGCCGCCTTCCAGGCCATCCTCGGCACGCTGGCGCGGCAGGCGGGCGGGAGCCGCACGACCTATCTCCCGGTCCGGATCGGGCGGCTGCGCGTGCTCGGCGCGATCAACCACTGGCAGCCGCTGTGGGTCCATGCGCGCCGGACGGCCCTCGATTCCAAGGGGCTGGAAGGCACGATCCGCATCCTCGACTACAAGGGCAACGTGCTGGTCGAGGTGCAGGGCTTCGGCTGCAAGGCGCTGGAAAGCGGCCCGACCGACGCCGAGGCGGCGAACCGCTGGCTCTACGCCTTCCAGTGGCAGGAACTCGGCGCCGCCGGCACCGGCGAGGCGCGCGTCGCGGACCACGTCGCCGGACCGGACCAGGTCGCCGAGGACGTCGGGCCGGCGCTCGGCCGCATCGCGCAGGAGCTGGGCCGGGCCGACTACTACGCGACGGTCGAGCCGCAGCTCGACGCGCTGTGCGCGGCCTTCTTCGCCGAGGCGCTGGCGAAGCTCGGGCTCGATCTCACGCCCGGCGGCCGTTTCGAGGCCGACGCCGTCCGTGAGCGGCTGGCGATCGCGCCGCACCACCACCGGCTGTTCGGCCGCATGGTCGAGGTCCTGGCCGAGAGCGGTCATCTGCGGGCGGACGGCGGCACCCTGGAGGTGCTGCGCGCGCCCGAGCCCGGCCGGGCGGAGGCGATGTTCGAGCGCATGAGGGAGGAACTGCCGGCCTACGCCCCGGAGCTGGCCCTGATCGGGCGCTGCGGCCCCGCGCTGGCCGAGGTGCTGGCCGGCGAGGCGGACCCGCTGCAGATCATCTTCCCGGACGGCTCCCAGGCCGCGACCGAGGAGCTGTACCGGGACTCGCGGTCGTTCGGCACCTACAACCGCTTCGCCGCCGAGGCGGTGCGCGCGGTGGTCGACCGGCTGCCGGCCGACCGGACCCTGCGCATCCTGGAGATCGGCGCCGGCACCGGCTCGCTCGCCTCGCACCTGCTGCCGCTGCTGCCGGCCGAGCGCACGGAATACGTCTACACCGACGTGTCCGGCGCCTTCACCAGGACGGCCGAGCAGAAGTTCGGCGCCCACCCCTTCGTGCGCTACCGCACCCTCGACATCGAGCGCGACCCCGCCGGCCAGGGCTTCGATGCCGGGTCCTTCGACCTCGTGCTGGCCGGCGACGTGCTGCACGCGACGCGCGACCTGCGCCGCACGCTGGGCCACGTCGCCGCCCTCGCCGCCCCGGAGGGGCTGCTGGCCCTGGTCGAGCTGACGCGGCCGCCCTACTGGTTCGACCTCGTCTTCGGGCTTCTGAAGGGCTGGTGGGCGTTCGAGGACGCCGACATCCGCCCGGCGCATGCCTGCATCGGCTCGGAGCCCTGGCGCGACGTGCTCGGCGCGTCGGGCTTCGCCGACATACGCTTCCTCGCCGACGACGCGGGCTTCCGCGAGCCGCTGCACAGCGTCGTGCTGGCCCGCCGCGCGGTGGGCGGGCAGACGGCGCCGGCAGCGGCGCCGGCAGCGGTGAAGACCGGCCACTGGCTGGTGCTGGCCGACGAGGGCGGCACCGGCGCCCGGCTCGCCGAGGCCCTGGCCGGGCGCGGCCACCGGGTCGTGGTCGTGCGGCCCGGCGGGGACTACGCGCGCGACGGCGCCGCCATCCGGGTCCGCCCGGACCATCCCGAGGACTTCCGCGCCCTGCTGAAGGAACCGGAACTGGCCGCCGCCGCCCGGCTCGGCGCCGTGCATCTGTGGGGCCTCGACGCGCCGGCGCTGGAAGAGGCGTCGCCCGAGGCGGTCGCCGCCGCCCAGCGCCCGGGCACCGGCGGCGCCCTGCACCTGGTCCAGGCCCTGGCCGCCCTGCCGGGGGTCGAGCGCCGGCTGGTGCTCGTGACCCGCGGCTGCACCGCCGCCGGGGCGCGGAGCGGGGCGCCGGCCGTCGCCCAGGCCCCGATCCGGGGCTTCGGGCGCGTCGTCCTCAACGAGCATCCGGAGCTGCATTGCCGGATGGTCGACCTCGATCCCGGCCTCGATCCCGGCCTCGATCCCGGCACCGGCGGCCTGGAGGAGAGCGGGCAACTGCTCGCCGAGTGCCTGGCCGAGGACGGCGAGGCCGAGGTGGCGCTGCGCGCCGGGCGGCGCCACGGCGCGCGGCTGCAGCAGATGTCGGTCGACGGGCTGCGCCAGGCGGCGCTCGGCACCCGTCCCGTGGCCGAGGGAGAGGCCTTCAGGCTCGACGTCGCCAAGCCGGGGGCGCTGGAGAACCTGGTCCTGCGCAGGACCGAGCGCCGCCGGCCCGGCCCGGGCGAGATCGAGGTCGAGGCGCACTGGACCGGCCTCAACTTCCGCGACGTCATGAAGGCGATGGGCATCTACCCGACCGAGGGGGACGTCCCGCTCGTGCTCGGCGACGAGTGCGCGGGCGTGGTGGCAGAAGTCGGCGCGGGCGTGACGAAGGTCCGGCCCGGCGACCGCGTCGTCGCGATCGCGTCCGGCTTCGGGACCCACCTGACGGTCGCGCAGGCGTTCGTGCAGCCGCTGCCCGACCACGTCGCGTTCGAGGAAGGGGCGACGATCCCGATCACCTTCCTGACCGCGTACTACGCGCTCCACCATCTCGGCCGCATGCGCAGGGGGGAGCGGGTGCTGATCCATGCCGCGGCGGGCGGCGTCGGGCTGGCCGCGGTCCAGTTCGCCCTGGAGGCCGGGGCGGAGATCTTCGCGACCGCCGGCAGCCCCGAGAAGCGCGACTACCTGAAGTCGCTGGGCGTGCCGCACGTGCTGGATTCGCGCTCCCTCGACTTCGCCGACCGGATCATGGAGATCACCGGCGGCGAGGGCGTCGACCTGGTGCTGAACTCGCTCGCCGGCGAGGCGATCCCGAAGAGCCTCGCGCTGCTGCGCGGCTACGGCAGGTTCCTGGAGATCGGCAAGACCGACATCTACCAGGACAGCCGGTTCGGCCTCAGGCCGTTCCGCAACAACCTGTCCTTCTTCGCGATCGACCTGGACAAGCTGTTCCACGACCGGCCGGAGATCGCGGGCGAGCTGTTCGGCGAGGTGATGGCCTATTTCCGCGACCGGCGGCTGGAGCCGCTGCCGCGCCACGCCTTCCCGGTGTCGCAGGCCGAGGCCGCGTTCCGCCACATGGCCCAGGCCAGGCACATCGGCAAGATCGTGCTGGGCATGCGCGACGCGGCGGCCGAGGCGGCGGCGCCGGCGTCCCGGGCGCTGCCGCTGCGCGCCGACGGGACCTACCTGATGACCGGCGGCCTCGGCGGCTTCGGCGTCGCGGTCGCGCGCTGGCTTGTGGACAGGGGGGCCCGGCACCTGGTCCTGACCGGGCGCAGCGGCGCCGCGTCCGAGAGCGCGCAGGCCGCGGTCGCCGCGATGCGCGAGGCCGGCGCCGAGGTCCGGGTCGTGCGCGCCGACGTGACGGACGGGGCGGCGATGGCGGCCCTGCTGGAGGAGGTGCGGCGCACGATGCCGCCGCTGCGCGGCGTGCTGCACGCGGCCATGGTGCTCGACGACGGCTTCATCGGGCAGCTCGACCTCGCGCGGCTCGAGCGCGTGCTGGCGCCGAAGCTCGCGGGCGCGGCGCATCTGCACCGGCTGACCCGGAACGACCCGCTCGACCTGTTCGTGATGTTCTCCTCCTTCGCGACCATGGTCGGCAATCCCGGCCAGGCCAACTACTCCGCCGCCAACGCGTTCCTGGACGCGCTCGCGCATCACCGGCGCGCGCTGGGGCTGCCGGCGCTGGCGGTCGACTGGGGCGCGATCGGCGACGTCGGCTACGTCGCCCAGCACTCCGACATCGGCCGGCATTTCGAGCGGCACGGACTGACCGCCTTCGCCCCGGCCCGGGCGCTGGCGGTGCTGGAGCAGTTGCTGCGCGCGAACGCCGTCCAGGCCGGCGCCGTCGACATGGACTGGCAGAAATGGGGCAAGTACATGCCCGAGATCGCGACCTCGCCCCGCTTCGCCCATCTGGCGGCGGCCGGCGAGGCGGCGGCCGAGGCCCAGGCGGACGGCGCGTCGCTGCGCGAGACGCTGCTCGGCACCGCCGCCGACGAGCGCCGGCCGATCCTGGAGGACGCGCTGCGCCGGCAGCTCGCGACCGTGCTCGGCACCCAGCCCGCCAGGATCGACCTCGGCCAGCCGCTCGGCGACCTGGGACTGGACTCGCTGATGGCGGTGGAGCTGAGCTGCCTGATCGAGGATACCCTGGGGGTGAAGCTGCCGACGATCCAGCTCGTCCAGACGCCGAGCCTGTCCAGGCTCGCCGAGCGTCTGCTGGCCGAGATCGACGGCTGACGGGACAGGAGGAAACGGATGGCGTTCGAACCCCGCAACCCCGACTACGCGGCCGCCGCGGCCGCCATCTTCAAGGATGCCGCCTTCGTGGCCGATCTGGGGATCGAGCCGGCGGAGATCGGCCCCGGACGGGTCGATTCCCGCCTCGTCCCGCAGGCGCGGCACCTCCAGCACGACGGGGTGATCCATGCCGGCGTCCAGGCGACCATGGCCGACCACACCGCCGGCGCCGCCGCCTACACGCTGATCGGCGCCGACCAGATCGTGCTCACGGTCAACTTCCTGATCAACCTGCTGCAGGTCGCGGTCGGGGAGGAGCTGCGCTGCCGGTCGCGGGTGCTGCGGGCCGGCCGCCGGATGGTCGTCGCCGAATCCGAGGTCTTCGCGGTCGCGCAGGGCAAGGTGCGGCTGTGCTCGAAGGCGACGGTCACGCTCGCCGTGATAGACCGGCAGCGCTGAGCGGCACTCATACAACAAGGGGAAGGAAAGGCGCCCGACGATGCAGGACAAGGAACTCTTCGACAAGGTGGTCACGCATATCGGCGAGTTCATCGAGGCCGATACCTCGCACCTGACCCCGGATTCGCGGCTGGCGACGTCGATCCAGGGATTGAACTCGCTGAAGATGTTCGAACTGATCCTCTATCTCGAGGACTGCTTCGGCATGAGCTTCGGCGAGGACGTCATGGACAAGATCGACACCATGGACGACCTCGTCGGCTATATCCGCGAGCGCATGACGGCGGGCGTCCAGCCCGCCTGAGGCCCGCCGGAACGGCATCGGGAGAAGGCATGGCGTCTCGGCGCAACGTGGTCGTCACCGGCATGGGCGTCGCCTCGCCGCTCGGCTGCACGGCCGGCGGCTTCTGGGACGGGCTGCTGACGGGCCGGGCCGGGATCGGGCCGGTCACCCGCTTCGATCCCGCCCGGTTCGCCTGCCGGCTGGCGGGCGAGGTCGACGACGGCCGGCTCGACCCCGTCGACGGGCCCTTCTCCTTCGAGATCAAGCGCATGAGCACCTTCGTGCGCCATGCGCTCCATGCCGCCGGCCGCGCCATCGGCGACAGCCGGCTGTTCCCCGACGGCCGCCCGCCGCCGGGCGGGGCGGTGTTCATGGGCGTCGCGATGGGCGGGCTGCCCAGCATCGAGGCGGGGGTGCTGCGCCAGGAACGCCACGGCGTGCGCAAGACGACGCCGTTCCTGATCCCGTCGCTGATCCCGAACATGGCGGCGAGCATGATCGCGCTGCGCCACGCGATCACGGCTCCCCAGCGGACCGTCGCAGGGGCGTGCGCGAGCGGCAGCCAAGCGATCGGCGAGGCGGCGGAGGCAATCCGGTCGGGGGCGTGCGACTGGGCGCTGGCCGGCGGCGCCGAGGCGGTGACGACGCCGATCACGTGGTCCGGCTTCGAGGCGATGCACGCGCTGAGCCCGGGCGAGGACGCCGGCCGCGCGCCGCGCCCCTTCGACCGGGCGCGCGACGGCATGATCTGCGGCGAGGGGGCGGCGGTCTTCGTCCTGGAGGAGCGCAGCCGCGCCGAGGCCCGGGGTGCCGCGATCCTGGGCGCGGTCGGCGGCTACGCCACCAACAGCGGCTGCGGCGAGGACATCACCGGCATCGCGGTCGCCGACACGGCCGCGTGCATGGCCGCGGCCCTCGACGACGCCGGCCTGGCGCCGTCCGAAATCGGCTGCGTCTTCGCCCAGGCCTCGGGCATGGTCCGGGGCGATGCGGCCGAGCTTGCGGCGGTGCGCGCGACCTTCGGGCCCGCCCGGCTGCCGGCCGTCACCTCGATCAAGGGCCATACCGGCTATCTCTTCGCGGCCAACGGACCGGTGAACGTCGCCGCCGCCCTCCTGGCGATGCGCGACCGGCTGGTGCCGCCGACCCGGAACCTCGACGCGCCCGACCCCGAGTTCGGGGAGTTCGACATCCCCACGGCCGCGCGCCGCGCCGAGCCGCGCCACTGCCTGGTGAACGCCTTCGGCTTCGGCGGCATCAACGCGACGCTGGTCGTGTCGCGGCCGGACCTTTCCTGAAAGCAACGACGAGGACTGTAGTGGAAGACGCCTGGATCTTCGATGCGAGCGCCGAAAGCCTGGACTTCCCGGGCGCGGTCGACATGGTCTACCCGATCGTCCAGGACCGCGAGCCGCCGGAGGGGGTGCGCCGCGCGCTCGTCGACGCGGTCGGCAAGGTGGCGCGCTATCCCCATCTGGAGCGCGAGGTCAGCGTCGCGATCGGCGGCTATCTCGGGATACCGGCGAACCGGGTATTGTCGGCCGCCGGGGGCAACGGCGCGCTCGACCTGATCAGCCGCGCGTTCCTGGCCGGGCGCAAGGTGGTCGTGCCGCTGCCGGCGTTCTGGCAGATCGCCGACGCGCCGCGCCGGCACGGCGCGCGGCTGTCGACCCCGTCCCTGCTGGGCGAGGATCCCGTGCCGGCGATCCTGGCGGCCTTCGACGACGCCGACGCGATCATGCTCTGCTCGCCGAACAACCCGCTGGGCTGCGACCTGCCCGCGGGGCTGGTGCCGGCACTGCTCGAGCGCTCTGCCGGGCGGCCGGTCGTGATCGACGAGAGCTACGCCGACATGACCGGCGAGAGCCACGCCTCGACCCTGCACCCCGATCTGGTGCTGGCCCGCGGGTTCAAGGTCTGGACCATACCCGGCGCGCGGGTCGGCTACATCGTGGCGGCGCCGGAGCGGCTGCGCGCCTGCGCCGCCATGCGCCCGCCGTTCGAATCGGGCGTCTTCGCCGAGGCGGCGGCGCTGGGCGCGATCGAGGCGATCGACGATGTCCGCAGGATCTGGGACGAGGTCCGGGCCGACCTGCGCTACCTGGAGCGCCGGCTCGCGGAAATCGGCGGGACCGTCACGCCCAGCCGCACGCTGTTCGCGAACTGGCGCCATCCCGAGGCCGTGCGCGTGTGGAGCGAACTGAAGAAGCGGAAGATCTTCTGCCTCAGCGCGGAGAGCGGTGTCGTCTATGGCATGCCGGACGACATGCTGCGCTTCACGGCCCGGCGCCCGGATGTCGTCGATCATGTCGCTGAAGAGATCAAAAAAATACTATGATAGGCAACTTCGCTCAAGTGGAAGGACATTACTGTTGCGGGTGTTTGATTTTTTTGTGACGATGGTTTCGCTTGATGGTTAAGCATTTCCATCCAAGCAAAGCAGGACTCGCCACGAGAGGAGAATTCATCATGGGTTACTACGAGGCTGCTATCGGCACTTTCACGCCTACCGTGCAGGAAAAGGCGAAGGACGCGGCGCCGGCCGAGACGAAGCTGACCCGCGACGAAGAGGCCGAACTCAAGGCCGAGTAGTCACCGAACCTCCGGCTTGTCACGACGATCGTTCCAACCCACAAGGAGACCTGGAGATGGGCTACTACAAGTACGGCCTCACGCCGTTCGACAGCGCCGAGCAGGGCGAGGCTCGTGAGACCCCGGCGGCCGAGATGAAGCTGACCGAGCACGAGACCGCGGAAGTCGAAGCCGAGTGACATCGCGCTGCGCCCATCGGGCGCGGCACCATCCCCCTTCGCGTACGGAGAGAACGACATGGGCTACGC
>NZ_DASYHS010000126.1:0-2220 GCF_035998295.1 Arenibaculum sp.
AGGTGATCGTGTTCCCGCTGAACCAGAAGGCCGAGGACCTGCTGATGCAAGCCCCGGCGCCGGTCGGCCCGGAGCGCCTGCGCGAGCTGCACATCCGCCTCGACCTGCCGAAGCCGCGCAAGGACGCGGCGGAACCAGGTATCCCCTGAGCGTTTCCGGATGACCGGAAACGCTCAGGGGTTTCGTGTTCCTCAGTCGCCGGCGCCGCATCCGCGGCTTTGCTTTCGCCCCTGGCGGGGCGGGGGCGCGGTCGCGCCCCTTGGCGTTTCCGGATGAACCGGAAACGCCAAGGGTGAGCGAGCCTGCCGGGCCGGGTCAGGCGACCCGGTCCGGCGGCTCGCGGCCGGCGAAGAAGGCGTCCAGGTTGTCGAGCGCGCGGAAGCCCATCGCGTTGCGGGTCTCGACCGTGGCGCTGCCGAGATGCGGCTGCAGGAACGCGTTGGGCAGGTCGAGATAGCGCGGGTCGAGGTCCGGCTCGTTCGTGAAGACGTCGAGCCCGGCCGCCGCCAACTTGCCCGAGCGCAGCGCCGCGATCAGCGCGTCGTCGTCGACGATCGGGCCGCGCGCGGTGTTGACCACGACCGCGCCGTCCGGCATCAGCGCGATGCGGCGGCCGTCGAGCCAGCCGCGCGTCTCCGCCGTCAGCGGGCAGTTGATCGACAGGAAATCGGCCAGCGGCAGCATTTCCTCGGGGTCGGCGTGCCAGGTGGCGCCCTGTTCCTGCTCCGGCGGCAGCCGCCGCCGCGTGCTGTAGTGGACCTCCATGTCGAAGCCGCGCGCGCGGCGCGCCACCGCCTGGCCGATGCGGCCCATGCCGAGGATGCACAGGCGCTTGCCCGTGACCTGGACGCCGAGCAGCAGGGTAGGGGTCCAGCTCTTCCATTGCCCGGCCCGGACCAGCCTTTCCCCCTCGCCGGCCCGGCGCGCGGCGCCCAGGATCAGCAGCATCGCGGCGTCGGCCGTGGCGTCGGTCAGCACGTCGGGGGTGTTGGTCACGACGAGGCCCCGCGCGCTCGCGGCACCCAGGTCGATGTGGTCCACGCCGACGGAATAGGTGGCGACGATGCGCACCTCGTCCGGCAGGGCGGCGATCGCCGCGGCGTCGAGCCGTTCGCTCGTGGTCACGAGGATGCCGGGGCAGCCGCGCGCGAGGCGCGCGAGCGCGGCGCCGTCGTGGACGACGTCTTGCGGGTTGAGGCGGGCGTCGTAGTCCCGCGCCGCGCGCGCCTCGACGGCCTCGGGGAGATGCCGCGTCACCAGGAGCGGCGGCCGGCCGTCATTTCCGGTCGGGGGTGAGCCGGGGGTCATGCGAAGCCTGGTCTCCGTGAAAAGTGTTGCGGGGACTTTCGGCGCCGCGCGACAATGCACGCTCCAGCGGGATCTCCGCCGACACGCCGTGAGCGTCACCTTGCCTGAATGGCCGCGAATCAACAACCGCGCCGGCTGCGCCGCCTTCGCCGCCTTCGCCGTCGCCGTCTCGGCCATTGTCCCGGTCGCCGGGCCGGTCGCTGGGGCGGCCGCGGCCGAGCTGGCGGCCCACCGCGCGACCTACGACCTGTCGCTCGGCTCGCTGAGGAGCGGTTCGGAGATTGCCGACGTCCGCGGCACCCTCGCGTTCTCCCTGTCGGACGCCTGCGACGGCTGGACGGTCGAGGAGCGCTACCAGCTCCGCTTCCTCTACCCCGCGGGCGACGAGGTCGAGATGGCGACCACCTTCGTCACCTGGGAGGCCAAGGACGGCGGAGCCTACCGTTTCAATTTCCGCAAGGTCGTGAACGGCGAGGTCGAGGAGGAGATGCGCGGCGAGGCGGATGCCGGCGCCGGCGTCGTCCGCTATGCCCGGCCCGAGGGCGACGAGCTGGCGCTGCCGCCCGGCGTGGCGTTCCCGACCGCCCACACGATCGCGCTGATCGACGAGGCCAAGTCCGGGGGCAAGTTCCTCTCCGCGATGGTCTTCGACGGGTCCGACGCCGGCGGCTGGACCGAGATCGGGGCTGCGATCGGCCTGGGCCGGACCGCCGAGGCCGGGGAGGCGGGGGCCTTGACCGGCGGCAGCTTCTGGCCGGTGAGGATGGCCTTCTTCCCGCCGGACGCGCAGGAGGCCGCCCCGGACTACGAGATGGAGATCGACCTGCTGGAGAACGGCGTCGCCCGTTCGGTCCTGGTCGACTATGGCGGCTTCACCGTCTCCGCGACGCTGCGCGAGGTGGAGGCGCTGCC
>NZ_DASYHS010000136.1:0-3466 GCF_035998295.1 Arenibaculum sp.
CGCGCAGGGACGCGCCGGCGGGAAACGACGACGCGCGGCCGGCGGCCCTGCATTCGGCGTGACGGGTCAGTTCCGCTCGAACACGGGGGCGAGCTTCGGGTCCCGCTCGACCGCGCCGGCGATCGCGGCCAGCCGGGGGCAATGCTCGGCGAACCAGTCCCGGCCCGGCGACCAGCAGGTCATCACGGCGATGCAGAGGTCGAGCGCCGACCGGCTTTCCCCCAGGAACCACGGCGTGCCGGCGGCAGCCTCGACGACCTGCCACATCCGGCAGCGATGGTCGGCGACGCGGCGCTGCAACTCGTCCCGCGCGCGCGTGCCCGACACCCAGCGGTCGGGGAAATCGTCGTAGAGGAAGGTCGAGTAGACATTGGTGACCAGGAACACCAGCCAGCGCAGGAAGGCCGGCCGGGCGGGGGCGTCCGGGGCGGGGGCGAGCCCGCTGCCGGGATGGACGTCCGCGAGGTGGAGCACCATGGCGGCACTCTCCGTCATCACGCGGCCGTCGGGCAGCACCAGCGTCGGGATCTGGCACAGCGGGTTCAGCTGCCTCAGCCGGTCCAGGTTCGGGCCATCGCCCCAGGGTACCGCCTCGGTGAAGCGGTGGGGCGTGCCGGTGAACTCCAGCGCGATCTCGGGGATCATGGAGCCGGTCATGCGGCCGCCGAACAACTCGTAGGTCACGGGGCGGGTTCTCCGTCGATTCGGGGGTCGGTTACGGGATCAGGCTATGGGGGTCGGGAGCGGCCGCCCCTCGAACCAGGCCGCCAGATTGTCGAGCAGGAGGCGGCCCATGGCTTCGCGGGCGTCGAGGGTGCCGCCGCCGAGATGCGGGGACAGGACGACGTCGTCGCGCGCCAGCAGCGCTTCGGGCACGTTCGGCTCGTCCTCGAACACGTCGAGCCCGGCGCCGCCGAGCCGTCCCTCCTCCAGGGCGGCGACCAGCGCCGCCTCGTCGACGACCGTGCCGCGGGCGACGTTGACCAGCACCCCCGCGGGGCCGAGCGCATCGATCACCCGCGCGTCGACCAGGCGGCGCGTCTCCTCGCCGCCGGGGCAGGCGAGGACGAGGAAGTCCGAGGCCTGCGCGAGGGACGCGGGGTCGGCGTGCCAGCGGTAGGGCAGGTCGGGCTTCGGCCGGCGTCCATGATACTCGACGGTCATGCGGGACGCCTCGGCCCGGCGGGCGATCGCCGCGCCGATGCGCCCGAACCCGACGATGCCGAGCGTCCTGCCGCCGAGCGAGCCGGTCAGGGCCGGGCGGGAGCGCAGCCAGTCGCCCCGGCGCACGAAGCGGTCGCCGGCGGAGATCCGGCGCACGACCGCGATCAGCAGCCCCATCGCGAGGTCCGCCACGTCGTCGATCAGCAGCATGTCCGGCGTGTAGGCGATCGCGATGCCGGCGGCGCGCGCCGCGGCGACGTCGATGGCGTCGTAGCCGACGCCGAAATTGGCGACGAGCCCGAGATTCGGGAAGCGGGCGAGCGTCGCGGCGTCCGCGCCGACCGTGCCGCTGGTGACGAGCGCGCGGACCCGGGCCGCCTCCTGCCCGCCGACCGCGTCGCCGCGCCAGAGATGGTGCGTCTCGTATGTCCGCTCCAGGGCCTCCAGGAGCGGAGGCCCGAGCCGGGCCGCGACCGCGACGGCCGGCCTCGCCGTGGTCACGGGTCCCGCCGTACTCATGTGGCGAGCCCGGCCCGGCGCCGCAGTTCCGGATCGCGGATCGACAGCTCCTGCCCGGCGAGGTCGCGGGCCGCCGTACCGCAGAGATGAAGGATGACGCGCGCGGGTTCGGCGGCCGGCGCGAGGGAGGACCGGGGCAGGCGGCTCACGTCGTTGATCCCGGACGCCCGGATCACCGCCTGCATGCCGGTGTCGACGACGCCGGGCATGAAGCCGTAGGCGCGCACGCCGGCATCGCGGTATTCGAGGTCGATCGAGCGCGTCAGCATCGCCAGGCCGGCCTTGCCGGCGCAGTAGGCGGACCAGCCTTCCTTCGGGGCATGCGCGGCGCCGGAGCTGACATTGACGACGACGCCGTCGCCGGTGGCCGCGAGGTCCCCGATCGCCGCCCGGACCAGATGGTACGGCCCGGCGAGATTGACCATGAGGCTGTGCCGCCACTGTCCGGGGTCGGTGTCCGCGATCATGCCGATCGGCTCGACGACGCCGGCATTGTTGACGAGCACGTCGATCCGGCCGAAGCGGCCACGCGCGTCGGCCACCATCGCATCGACCTGGGCGTGGTCGGCGACGTCGCAGGCGGCGACGACATGATCCGCGCCGGCGGCGGCGAGCCGGTCCGCCAGATCGCCGGCCCGGTCGGCGGAACGCACCGCGGCGACGACGCGCATCCCGGCCCCTGCGAGCGCCACGGCCGTCTCGAGGCCGATGCCGCGGCCGGCACCCGTCACGATGGCGACCTTCCCGGCGAGTTCTTCCATATCCAGCCTCCTGCTGCGGACGAGCCCCATTCGACCCATGGACGCCCACCGGGTCAAGGCGTGATCCCGTCCCGCTTCGCCTGTTTTCCCTCCAAGCCAATCGAACGGGAGACCAAGCCATGGCGAAGACCACGACCGAGCACGAGGAGATCCGACGCTGGGCGGAGCGCAACGGCGGCAAGCCCGCCGCGGTCAAGCGCACCCACCAGGGTGGAGACGTCGGGATCATCCGCATCATGTTCCCGGATGCACCGCAGTCCGAGCACGGCGACCTCGTCGAGATCGGATGGGACGAGTTCTTCCAGGAATTCGAGGACCGGAACCTCGCGCTCCTGTACGACGAGGACGGCCTGTTCAACAAGATCGTCGGCCGGGACACGGCCGAGCGCCGCCAGCAGGGCGACCACGACGCGGCGCGCTGAGCGCGGCCGCGTCGGCGCCCCGGAAAGCCGTCCTGATTCGTGCTGGCACGGCCGCACGGCGCACCCGATGATGCGCGGCAATCATCACACTTTTGTATGTGAGCCTTTGCTTCACCTGGAAGTGGAGCGCAATGGAAATCATTCCACTTGAAACCGAAGGAGCCTGGACAACGTGGTTCGTCCAGGCTCTTTTTCTTTCCATTCAAAAGGCTTGGTGCTTCATCCCGCCGGATGAATTCCGAAATTTCCGCGCGACGGTACTTGACGCACGGGGGGCGGTGAATAGACTTTCCTCATAAAGTATTATGAATGAGCGGCGGCCCAGCCGGACCGCTCCGTCGCGGCGAGCCCGGCCCGGCCCGGGCCCCGAATGTCGGGAGCAATGACCGTGCCTACATCCCGGAGAAAAGCGGCTTCCCGCCGTCCGCCGGCGGGTGTCCGGTGGTGACGGACGCCTTTGCGCGCTATCCCAGCCTGTGCGACCGGCCGGTCCTGGTGACCGGCGGCGCGACCGGGATCGGTGCCGCCATCGTCGAGCATTTCGCCGCCCAGGGCGCGCGCGTCTGCTTCATCGACATCGACGAGGCGGCGGGGGATGCG